>JAUHWN010000052.1 GCA_030424665.1 Bdellovibrionia bacterium
CAGCCACGGCCGTTTTTGTTAGCACTTTAAAGCTTGATTCCTTAACTTTTTCTTTACTATTTACAAGCGCTCTTACTTTTCCATAGAGCAGGTTGATTGTGGAGGGCTCTTTGGGGGTAGGAGCTTCTTTGAGGTCTAATTGTGCTTTAAAGCGCCCCTTTAGAGCTATGCGCACACCATCCTTAGAGGTCAGCAGATAAGATATGGGACTCGTGCCCCTTAGAGTTTCATTTCCGGTGAGGACCTGTCCCTTCTTAACTTTCTTATTTTTGATAAGAACTTTTCTGGCTTTTAGAACTTTGAATTCTGCCTCGGCTCGATCGACGTTGGCGAAGGCACAAACTAAAACAAGAATTAGACTGGTAAAGAAAACTTTCATAAATCCCCCAGATCTAATTCTTGTATAGCTCACTATTAATGACAACTAGTTTTATTCAGCAGGAGCTTCTTCGGCAGGGGCCTCTTCTGCTGCGGGCTCTTCTTTCTTCTTCGGTGGGTCGAGTTTGATAAGGCTATTTTCAAAAAGAATTTTTGCCTTTTCTTCGCCGTTCACGAATTTGCCATCTTTATTTTTGATGCAAAATCGTCCTGAACGTTTTTTGAAAATCTTGAAATCGCCGCTTTCTTTTACTTGTTCCATACTCACTCTCCTTTTGAGTTTTCGTTTGTCCATGCTTTTACTTCAATCTCGTCAATGGTCAAGTGGGACGAAAAAAATGTTTCGTATTGAGAAATATTTCTCAAAAGACTTAGATGACTAAATTTCTCCCCGTTTCTATCGATAAGTTCTATGGAGGAGAGATGGCCAAAGTACTGATAGTAGATGACGAACCAGAAATAGTTGAAATTCTAGAGTCATTTATAGAGGATTCTCACAGTATTGAAACGGTAACGTCCTTTAAGGAGGCAGAAAAGCTTCTAAAATCGGGTCAATTCGATCTCGTTTTATCTGACCTCAATATGCCTGGGGTTGTGTCTTCTGATTTGATTCATAATTACTTAGAGGCCGACTCCAATGTCTTGATAATGATTATGTCTGGCTACGGCTCGGGCTCTCCTCAGATCGAGAACGCGTTAAAAAGTGGAGCCCACGCCTTTATTGAGAAGCCCTTTTTTGATCCTGGAAGTATTGTAGAGTCCATTGATGAGATTCTTGCATCCCATAAACCAGCGCTCGCAGGTTAATATTTACCCGAAGAGAAGTCTTGCTAAACGGTGCCCCGCAAAAACGAGAACTAAGCCCATAATGAGATTCATCATTAGGTGAGTTATTAACTGTTGCCAATGCCGAGCATCGTAAAACTGAAGCAGCTCCACTGAGAAAGTCGAAAACGTCGTTAAAGAGCCGAGAAAGCCAATTCCGAGGAAGTAGATCAAAAGGTGATCCTCTTTTAGTTTATTGCTAAAATAAAAGAGGCAGCATCCCGCTACAAAGCAGCCTATTAAATTTGCCAAAAGTGTGCCGTGGTGCCGACCTAAGACTTTGAATTGCAATACTATGAGTCCGATTGAATATCGACTAATTGCTCCAAAAAAACCGCCTACACCAATGGCAAGTACTTGATTAAACGACATGGATCCATTGTATATGAGCTTTCTATAAAATAAAGTCCTTTGTAAGAACTCTTAGAGTTAGAGGTGACAGTGAAATTTTTGTTTGTAATGGACCCCATCGAGAAAATTAAGGTTTCTAAAGATACGAGTTATTGCCTTATGGAGGGTGCGAGCCAGTTGGGGCACGATGTCTTCTATTGCCTTCCCCAGGCTATTTCCTATGAAAGCGGCAGAATCTCAGGCGAAGTCATTCAGCTTAGTATACTAGGAAGCCAGAATGAGCCTTTTTTTGAAAAGGCAGAAAAAAAAGTGTTGGAGTTATCAACTTTTGACACGATTTTTATTCGTAAAGACCCTCCTTTCGATCAGAACTATTTATATCTTACGCAGCTACTGGATCTTCTGCCGAAGAGTGTTCGGGTTCTTAATGGCCCTCAAGCTTTGAGGGATTATAATGAAAAACTCTTTACCTTAGAATTTTCGCAATTTATGGCTCCCACTGTGGTTACTTCACGAATTAATCTCGTCAAAAACTTCCTCGAAGAGCACGGTCGAATTGTAGTTAAGCCAATCGATGGTTTTGCCGGCAAGGGAATTCGTTTTTTCGAGGGTTCTGATCTGGAAGAATTGGAAAAGCATTTTTCGGGGCAACAGCAATTTATGGTGCAAAAATTTGTTGAGGAAGCGGATCAGGGAGATAAGAGAATTTTATTGGTTAATGGAGAGCCCATTGGTGCGATTTTACGTAAAGCTGAAAGCCCGGGTAAGCTGAACAATTTGGATCAAGGGGGAAAGGCATTTGCCTCTGATTTGAATGAGAGAGACTTGGAAGTATGTAAAGCTCTAAAGAAGCGACTTATCGATAGGGATTTATTCTTTGTGGGAATAGATATGCTTGGTCCATTCCTTACAGAAATAAACATAACGAGTCCGACGGGACTTAGAGAGATGAGTCAGTTCATGAATCGCGATCTCAATAAAGAAATTATAGAAATTTTGGCTAAATTGAATTAAGGATGGAGTTTCTATTCCTTATAGGGAGTCCATTGGGGAGGTGAATATGGAAAAGAAATATGAAAAAGATGATAGAGCTATTCAGTCCCTGAGTGAAATTCAATATAAAGTCACTCAAAAAGATGGAACTGAACCGCCTTTTAAAAATGAATTTTGGGACAATAAAGAAGAAGGACTTTACGTCGATGTGGTGAGTGGCGAACCGCTTTTTTCTTCTAAACAAAAATACGACTCCGGTACGGGCTGGCCAAGCTTTTACGATGTGGTCGATAAAAATTTTATTGTTGAGAAAGTAGATCGAAAATTATTCAGAAAAAGAACTGAAATTCGATCTAAGCATGGTGACTCCCACTTGGGTCATGTTTTTAATGATGGACCGAACCCCACTGGTCTTCGTTATTGCATAAATTCGGCGGCTCTGCGTTTTATAGCAAAATCAGAATTGGAAACTGAAGGTTATGGAGAATATCTCAATTTATTTTCTGGGGAGGCTGAATGAAGAAATCTATTGTTCTGGCCGGAGGTTGTTTTTGGGGGGTCGAAGAATTGTTTCGAAACCTAGATGGTGTGCTGAACACTGAAGTTGGCTACACGGGTGGAACTACTGAAAATCCTAGCTACGAAACCGTTAAGAATGGGGATACAGGGCATGCGGAGTCGATTCTAGTAGAGTTCGATCCACAGAAAATTAAACTGGCTGAAATTTTAGATTTCTTTTTTAAGATTCACGATCCTACTACACTCAATCAGCAGGGAAATGATCGGGGCTCACAGTATCGTTCTGCAATTTTCTTTAGCGAACCAGGGGAAGAAGAAGAGGCGAAGAGTGCGATCACTCGAGCTCAAGGATCCGGAAGATGGAATAAACCGATAGTTACTCAAGTTGAAGGTCTAAAGAAGTTTTATTCGGCAGAAGAATATCACCAGGATTATCTTAAAAAAAATCCCCAAGGTTATACCTGTCATTGGATTAGAGACTAAATAGCAGAGTAATTCTCATACTCGTTACAAATTTGGGGAAAGTGTTTAAGCTTTTCATTGGGCAGGCAAAGGTCATCGTCAGTACAGGAGAATCCATCGATAATTTCTGCTTCATTGGCTGTTTTTATGTCAAAATTTAGAAACCACTTGCAAATTTTTTTTCTAAATTTTTTAGCCTGTGCTAGGTCCTTACTTCCTAACTCCTCTAGATAATCATAACAGGCAGAAGAGTCCCCGGCTTCACATTGGAATTTTGTCGTAGATAAAAAGCTTTCAAAGTCGTTATTGTTTCTATAGTAATTGGCCAACTGGCTACAGGCTTCAATATTTTTTTGAGTGAGGCAGTAGTTACTTAGGTTTTCTTCGGCCACTTTTCTGATTTCAGGAAGAATTTTTTTACCATTGATAACCTCCAGACAGCCATTTGGGTTTCCAAGAAGGCAGCTTTTGTCATAAAGGAGCTGAGCATCGTCCTCTTTACCAATGGTTCGAAGTTGATGGGCTCCGTCTAGGCAGCTGTGGAACTCTCCAGCGAGGCACCCCTGTTCAAACAGTTGAATGGCCTCATTCTCTTGAATTTCACCGTTTTTTAGTTTGAGGTGAGCTAGAGCGCTACATCCCCTTGAGTTTGCTTTACAGGCCTTACTTAGATTTGACTTAGTCTCAGCGAGACTGTGGTCACCGATATCTATGATCAAGTCGCTACAAACAGTGGGTAATTTTTGACTGCCATGGGTGCAAAGAGCAACTTGAATTTCATTGAGGGCTGAGAGTGCCAAAGTCGGAGAACGACTTAAAGATGATTCGCTGGAATCCACAAGATTTTTGAGCTCAATGTAAATACCCTCAAAACATGTTATCGGTGAATCTGGATAGCGCTTACAATTTGGATCTTGTTTAACTAGATTTTTTATTTCGGAAAAATTTGAGAACAAGAGCGCAAAATTTTTAAAGCTATAAATTTCTTTAACCTCTTTGTCACTCGGGTCCTGATCTTTCATTTGATGAGCCGCTCGATTCGTTTTTATACCATTTTTTTCGTCGTTGATTCTTTCGGACGTCGGTTGGGTATTTTTTTGGTCAGAATCAATTTCAATGAGGGGTTTGCCCTTGTCTCCAAATGAGAAAAAAAGAATCAAAATGAAGAAAACAAGTAAGAGGGTGACCTTAGGTAGCGTAAACATTTGACTCTTCATGATCATTTAATCGGAACTTATTGAGGGTATATGCAGAAGGAGTCGTGAAAAAGAGACTAACTTAACATTTTGTAAAGAGACGAGCTACTCTCTCTTTCCATATTTTAGAACCGGAATAATGAGAATGATGCTGAGTAGGACGAGGGCGCACGAGATCTCAGAAACTGTTTCATATTGGTTTCCAGAATTCTCAAATTGATTTAATACGAAAAAACCGAGAAAGGGTCCGAAGACCCCTCTGACTCCAGTAGCCGCAACATTCACCGCCATGTAGTCATTTGTCTTTGTTTTGGGAGCCATTTTTGTTACCCATAGGCCCCAAGCCAGCCGGCCCCCCGAAAAACCAACACCGTGTAAGAAAGCTCCTAAGGCAATTCCCCAGAAATCTGCGTTGTGGAAGTAAAACCACATCCCTAAAAGTAAAAAGAGGTTGAGCCACATTCTCAGGGCAAAGAAGTTAATCCGATCAAATAAATAGGCCCACATAGGTAAAAAAACAAACCGCGTTGTTTCAGGAATGACGGAGGCGAGAATAGAAACGGTGAACGGATCAAAATTGAGATGTGATGAGAGGTAAGTGACTCGCAGGGGAAAGATCCATAAATTTGCGAAACCAAAAACAAACCAAACAAAAATGAGATAAACAAAGAGTCGATCTTCTCGCAAAACGGAGAGGGATCCCCAAAAGTTTTTGTTCTTTCTCGGCTTAACTCTTAGGCTCGGAAGTTTAGCAACCAAAAAACAGGTCGAGAAAAGGGCTATCGACTGAACGACTAAAATAGCTCTCCAGTATTCAGGACTATTTTTTAATAGATACCCACCAGAGTAAGTCACCAATACGGTAGATATTTGCGCGGAAATGAGTGCCCAGCTGTGGTAGGTACCTCTTTTTGAGCTTGGGTAGTTGTCTCTGTAAATTTCAGTCATGTAGGGAATGCGCAACGGAAAACACAAAAAAGAAAGAGAGCAAAAACCTACAAAAATCCAGGTATCTTGGGCAATAGATGCAATTAACAAAAAGCTTCCAGCGAAAATGGTAGGGATATTAACAAGCTGAGTTTTCTTAAGTCGGAAGCGAGAAATGTAATTTCCGTAAAATAACGAGAGAACCATTCCAAGAAATGAGCTTCCAAAAAGGACAGCTTGTTCAGTCTCCCCAGTGAGACCCTGTGGCTTTAGAAACACCTCAATAAGTATCAATTGGGCCAAGGCCTGATAGGCGGCCTGCATAAAGCCCTCTAAAAATCCTTTTGATACATCAATCTGCAGAGTTTTTTTAATTCGATTCAAATATACATCCGATTTACAGAATTGACTCTAGCTGAAAGTCATTGGAACTGCTACTATAGGGCATGAAAAGAATAGAATCAAAAGAAGCTTTGGTTAAGTTATTTAGAGAGCTCGATCAGTCGAGTTTATTTGTTCCTCCTGACTTTGAATTTCCCCTGGGATTTACTCACTCATTTTCATGGACAGAGCCCGGTGGGAAGAGATCTTTTTTAGTGTTTGAAGACTTTTCTACTGATCAAATATTTGCTGTGAAATTTGAGAGATCCTATGTGTCCGGAGAAGCAAAAGTCTCGATGTGTGATTGGTGTCATCGAGTCGGAAGTACTTCGGATGTTCACTTGTACACCGCAAGAGTGAATAAGAGTAGAACTGTTGGCTCCTATGTGTGCGAGGGCTTGGATTGTATCGATCGATTGGACTCGATGCCGAGTAAGAACAGTATGCCTGAAACATTGAGGGCCCAAGAAAAGGCCCACAGAATTAGTGAAAAAATAAGCCGATTTTTAAAAAGTAATTTATTTTGACTACTATGTGAATTAGCTACTCGAGAAGTGAAGGCAGTTGGACATTAGCAAAATTAAAGACCAAAACAAAAACATCGAAGACCTAAAAGAATTAGCTCGGGTTTTAGACGAGCAATTTAAACTACCTTTTGGTATCAAATTTGGTTGGGATTTTATTCTTGGTATTATTCCCGGAATTGGTGACTTCGTACCCCACGTTATAGGTTCTTACATCGTGATTAGGGCCGTACAGATCAATGTCTCCGTCAGTATAATCATCCGCATGATCTTAAACCTCGGAATTGATTACTTAGTAGGGTCAATTCCATTTTTGGGAGATGCATTTGATGTTTTTTGGAAAGCAAATGATAAGAATTATAAGCTTGTTGAGGCTTATGTGAACGCACCCGAGTCCACGACAAGGCGTTCTAGTATTTTGAACTGGTCGCTCCTTCTAGGTGTGGCCTTCGTTCTTCTATCCCTTCTCGGATTTTCTCTGTACCTTGTCATGAATATTTGGAGCTGGGTGGCCTCTCTTTTTTCTTAGTAAAATTAAATGTTTAGATAGGCTTCACGTATCCCGTTTCAAGTGGGGATGGCATTGATTTAGGTAATAAAATACGAGCTCTTATATTTGCAAGCTCCCTAATTTCCCTTAAGATATGGCTCTTGTAACTGAAAGAGGAAACAGTGATTCGACAACTCTGCTACATTAGTAAGGCCAATGGCCAATTTGAAAAGTCTGACCTTATGGAGTTGTTGGCAAAGGCGCGAGCGGCCAACAGCGTAAAGGATGTCACCGGATTTCTGGTTTTCGATGGAGACCACTTTTTTCAACTTCTCGAAGGAGAAGACTCGGCAGTCGAGTTTATTTTTGAAAAAATTAAAAATGACCCTCGACACTCGAATATAACTCTCCTGATGGATAGCGCGGCTCAAGATCGTTTACTGGCAGATTGGTCGATGCAGTTCTTTTTACCGGCTGACTTTGAGTTGGAAGACCGTCTCAGTATCTTAGATGTTCTTGCGGTAAAGCACGAAAGGGACTCCCTTTCTGGTATTTTACAAGGTTTAAGATTCCCCAAGGTCGGCGCTCTTTAGGATCCATCATATTTATTGATTACTTGCTGCATTAAGACTTTCAACGAGGTCTAGTTAACGGCGATAGTTAAGTAACAGGGACGTCAATCACGGGGGAATTATGAAGATTCTTATCAGTTTGCTCTGCCTTACTTTAGGTTTGAGTATTTTAAGTAAGCCTGCCAAAGCGCAATTTGTTCAAGAAAATAAAAATACAGTTGTTAGATATCAACTCGATTTAAGGGGTTACGACTACTATTCAATTATGAATATTTTCAACTACCTCAACAATGCCGGTTATGATCTTTCTGGAATTAATTGGGAAAATCCATCTGCTGAACTGATTTTGTCGAGTTCCGACCTGGCTTATATAGTATCTACGGGCTTAAAAGGAAATATTTTAGAGTACCATGAGCCAGCTTCTGAAAATGCGGTTCGGGTTGATGAGAGATACTTGGACCCCACAGAGGTAGAGTCCATTTTAAAGAAAATTAATGAGGCAGCTCCCGAAGTTACCCGTTTAGAGGTCATAGGCCAATCTTTAGCTGGCGAGCCGATTTATGGACTGTTGCTTTCTACGACACCTAATATTCAAAACCCGAAGTACTATTCTAAACCTTCAATGATCGTTGATGGCCTTCACCATGCCCGCGAAATCGTGACTCCTGAAGTCTCTATCGATTTTGCGATGAAGGTTCTTGAAGCAGCTTATGCGCAAAATGAGAGAGCTATTGATATTTTAGAGACTTGGAATATCTGGATTGTACCAATGCTCAATGTGGATGGAAGTCGCATTGTCTGGTCTGAGGATTCCTACTGGCGAAAAAATGCTCGCGGAAGTGGTGGGAATATCTTTGGTGTCGATATCAATAGAAACTATGGTTATAGATTCAATGAATGCAATGGTTCCTCGGGACGAAAAGGCTCTCAAACTTACCGCGGAGAACATGCTCAAAGTGAACCGGAAACCAAAGCCCTTATAAACTTAGCGGATCGAATTTTACCGGCTGCCTATATTTCGTACCATTCTTTTAGTGAGCTAATTCTTTTTCCATACGGATGTAATAAATCACTGACTGGTGAAGATGGCCTTCACCGATCGGTTTCTCAAGAAATGTCCCAGCACTTGCCTACGGATAGTGGTCGAGGTCAGTACAAGCCAGGTGCTCCGTGGGAGATTTTGTACGGAGTTGATGGAGATTCCATGAGTCATATGCATGCAAGTTACGGTGCATTTGCGATCACCTTAGAAATAGGTACGGCATTCCAGCCTCCATATTCTAAACGCGATGAAATCGTAAACAAGAATGTAAATAGTCTCATTTGGTTGACTGAGAAACTATCCCAGTCGCTTTTTAGCCTTCAAGTTGTTTCGGGTAACTCTTTTTCTTCCGTTCAGTACGGAGTAGAAATTCTTCCAATCAGAAGGGATCAAGGGGAGGCTCCGCTGCGAACCAATTCGGCGGGTTACTTTCATAAAGTCCTCTCGCCAGGGGATTATATTATTCGTGTAACTTCGCCCGACGGTAGAGTCGTAGAACGAAAATTTTCTATGACAAACGTTCCAAAATCTATGACAATAAGCCTATAATTTATAGGGAAACAGATGACTCGAGAAGAAGTAGAAAACTATTTAAAGAAAAACTCTTATTCAGAAGAAGAAAGAGAAATGTTTTTCGCTCTTCTCGAGCAGGTTCAACAGAAGTTTCACCCAGCAGAAAAATATTCAGAAGAAGCATTTAAGGAAACCTGTGAAAGGTTTCCTTCATATCTTGCAGTTCACACAGGCCCAATGGCAAGGGTTCCCAAAGACGATCATATTGGGCAAAAGTTTTTTATGCGTCTGGGACTGGTTTTGTTTTTGGCGTGTCTGGCATTTGTGAGTTGGTACTTTTTTCGTACCGAATTAAACAGTCCTCAAGTTGTTAAAAATTACAGAAAAGGACTTTACATTCCCGAGCGTTCAAAGGGAGATTTGTTTACCTACGAAGTGACCTATGGCCCCGTTGAACCGGAAGGTGCAGAATCACAAGAAGTGAAATATGAAGAACAGCACCGTGTGACTTTTATCAATCGGTCAGAGGTGGAATGGTTGGTTACTCGAGTCGATTCGCAGATGCAAGCGAGAGTTTGGACCTATAGAAATCCGTTTATGATTCCTTTAAAAACTGAAAACTATCCGGAAGGGGATAATCAATTGGCTCGATACACTGGAGATGTAGATTCCATTTTTCCGTTGGGAGCGGGAAAACTTTACAAGGCAAAAGTGGATCGCGAGTCAGAAGTCTTCGGGCCAAGTTCTTTCGAGGTTCAGTGTGCCGTAGTAGGAGAAGAGCCGACGACTCTTGCTGGTCTTAACGAAAAGGCATTGAGAATTAATTGCAAGAGACTTGATAAGGAACGGGTTTTTAGGTCGTACCTTTATTCCACAAAAATGGGTCATTTTGTCGAAATCGAGGAGCTAGAAGACACAGGCGAGACCTGGGTTTCAAAGCGACTCGTTCTTAAAAGCTTCGATCTGATCAAAAAGATCTCAAATTGACAGACAGTATAAATGGTGGTTTTTTTGAAGCCTCACACAATGGGGGGTTCATGAAATTCTTGGGTTTAATATCTGTATTTTTATTTTCGCAATTGGCTTTTGCGAATATGGTTTATCTTCATCAGAGCGGTGATGAACGACGAGTGGTTCTTGCCGACGATCAAGGTCAGTTTTTAAAATACCTTACACCAAAAGGATTAGATGTTTACCATCCAGAGATTAGTACTGATGGTCGCTATGTCGCCTACTCTGCAGGAAGAATTGAACCAGGCAATACGAGCTTAAGAATCGAAATCATAGATTTGGTTTCTGAAGAAGTTGAAATGTGGACCCCACAAGCCAATCAAAATATTCATGCAGAATTTTCTGGCGATGGACGATATCTATTTTACTCGGGCCCTGTTCAAACATCGAATAAAGAAATTCGTCAGCAAATTCATCGTATCGATTTACAAGCTGAGAGAAAAAAGCCGTCAAAGATGGTAAAGACCGACCTAGGAAGATCCCTTAAGCTTTATACCCCAGAAATACAAACTGTAGAAACTGACCTTCATTCCTATTTTCCTGCGGTTTCTTCGGACGGAAGCTTTGTTGTATTTCATCAGACTAAAGATCCCAGCTCTAAGAAAACTAAAAAATCCCTTTGGGCCTACAATTTCGATTTTGGAAAGTTAGAGAGACTAACACAAGAAGGAGTTCATGCTCTCGTTCCCTCTCTATCATGGGATGATCGCAATGTCGTATATGTTGGTCTGCAAAACGATCAGTGGGATATATTTAGACTAACTCTTTCGGATAAGTCAGTTCGCCAGGTCACAAATACACCTGAGAGAGAATTTACTCCCGTCTATGCCGCCAATGGAAATGTCTACTTTACCTATTTTGCGGGTAAGAGTCAGGTGGATCTTGATATATACAGCTTAACTGCGGCAGAAGTTGAAGGTGAAACCTTTGTGGTAGACCCTAAACCATTTGTTGCGAAACCAGGAACACTTGAGTACGTACCAGCCTTTTCTGGGAATGAAGATATTGAACTAGGAAGAGAAACTTCTTTTCCCGCTCCTGCGCGATCTTCATTTGCTTCAGTAACACACAAGGATCGAATCTATATTATCGGCGGTCACCAAGGGCCTGAGCATACCTATCCCAAAGAGTCCTTTTTGAATATTCTGGACATCTATGACTACCAAACCAATCAATGGTACCGTGGAGCCCCGATGCCGAGTTCGAAACACGGGTTTGAGGCGATTGTTCACAATGATTATATTTATGTTTTCGGAGGATTTACATTTTCTGAAAATCATAATCCCCAGTGGAAATCTATAGCGACCGTTGAGCGCTACGATATTCTAAATAATACATGGGAAAGTCTTCCGACTCAGTTGAAACTGCCAAGGTCATCTAATGTGGCGGTTAAAGTGGGTGAAGAGGTCTACTTAATGGGAGGGTGGGATTCTACTCCCCAATCAGATGGCGATAAAGAGGGACGCTTTCACAATAAGATTGAGGTCTTTAACCTAAGAACTCTTAAATCTTCTATTCTTGAGGTGGAGTTAAAGAAACCACTGCGAAGAGCTTTTACTGCAGTTAAAAAAGAAAATGAAATTATTCTGCTCGGCGGAATTTCAGAAGGCTCCAGTCACTTTAATTGGCTAGATAATGTGACAGTCTTTAATACTCAAACGAAATCATTTACAGAGCGTACTCCGCTTCCTTTTAAAACCTTTGCCCCGGGTGCAGAGTTTTTCAATGATGAGATCTACCTATTTGGTGGCATGACTCCAAATTTTAGATATGTAAATTATGTTTATAAGTATTCTTATAGCGATGTGAATGCGGAATGGGAAAATACGGGTCGATTCATGTCAGAAAATAAAGGGTTTCCGATCGCCACGAGTCACCCTTTAAAGGGGATTGCGGTCCTAGGTGGACATAATTACAAGTATGACGGCAAGGGTAACATTGAAGACTCTCCAGTGAGTACCTTTGAGTGGCTTAGGTAATCGTCCGAGTTACCATGCAATAGTAGTATTATCCCAACTTTTGAAAAGTCCGGTGCCTTCTGTGCTGGACTTTTCAATCGTATCTAAAATGTTTTGCGCACTTTCATTGGCAGTCCAAACTTTGTGTTTTACGTTCTTAAGAAAGTCCTTTGAAAGTTCAGTCTTAGTAGTTCCAGGATGAACCGCAAGTACGCTACATCGAAGATTGTATCTTTTGAATTCTATTGAAATGGTTTTTATAAACATATTTAGGGCCGCTTTTGAAGCTCGATAGGAATACCACCCTCCAATTTTGTTATCACCAATACTTCCTACCATCGCCGATAAAGTGCAGAAAACGGAACTGCTTTCTTTTGAAAAATATTTTTTTGATTGCTTCGCGATGAGTGGGGTTACAAAACTATTTACTTTAAATATATTTGTTAGAGTCTCGATGTTTATGTCTCGAAGAGACTTTTCGGGTCCTTTGTTTTCAAAAACAAGGGTTCCCACGGTATTGATCAATAAATCAATTTTCTGTCCCTTAAGAGACTCAAAGAAACTCTCTATTTGGTTCTCATTAATCGGATCTACATTAAAAGTTGTGACTTCTTCGAGTTTTGAGGAATAGTCTAAGAGTTCTCCAGCCCTAGAACTATCTCTATAGGTCGCGTAGATTCGACATTTGGAATTAATGGCCCTTAATTCTTGAACGAGACCGAGTCCAATTCCGTGCCCCGCACCTACTATGACGGCTACTTTAATATTTTTTAGGTTGATTCCCGGGCTCATATTATCTAAGGGGTAGATAGCTAACCCATGTTTTAATTTTCATCTGATTCTCTTCATCGTTAACTTCGATCTTTGTTTCATAGTCATCTTGTTTGAGTAAAGAGAGTGCATACATGCCAGCACCGAGACCTGGACCGTATATCTCGATCCAATTTTGTTCAGCCTCAGAAGCTAGTTCATGGGATTTAGATTCAGGTTTTTTGTTCAGAACTGGAACGAGGGGGAGATGAAAGAGTTGTTTTAGATCAGCGACATAATTTTCAGGTTCCGAAACTAATTCAAAATCAAAAATCAGACTAGGTGCATCTTGCTCAAAGACATTTCCGGTAGCTCTCATTGCATTGTGATTTGTGATTTCAACTCTTAATGTCAGTTCCTTTGATTGCTCAATGCTCAGAGTGGCATCGAAATCGAAAACGTAGTCCATGACCTGTCCACTGGTAATCGCCATCGTTAGGCGGCCTTGATTCATTTGTTGACCAGCATAACTTTGAGAGAGAGCGCCAAGCCCCTGAAAGAATAGTTTTAGGCATGCAGCCTGCCGATATTGCGAAAAACCGGGCCACTCATTCTTCTTGAGTTGTTCAAAAAAACTTTTTTCCTGAGAAGTCAGCAATTTAGACCTTTCTGCAAAGTAAATATTATGGCACTAGATCATTACAATTGCCTTAAAAAAGCAGTTAAGCTGTGTTTAAAATGAAGTACTAATTAACTTAAGTCCAGTTTCATTGGGTATCAAATGACACGTTATCTCTTACTGTTAATCCCGCCTACCGTTCTATTGCTAGAAATGTCCTTTGGACTTATACAAGGCCTTGGCTTTACTTTGCACCAGAGCTTAAGCCTTGTGCTACTTTTTTGGATGGTATTTTGGTGGGTCATTGAGGCTATTCCCCTTGGAATCACTGCCTTACTTCCAATTGTTTATCTTCCTTGTTTGAATTTAATAGACCTTAAAGCAGTTACAGCTTCGTACTCTAATCCGGTTATTTATCTCTTTCTTGGTGGTTTCATAATAGCTCGAGCTCTAGAAAAAACAGGATTGAGTGAACGAATCGCTCTTTGGATACTCAGTCGAACAGGTCATTCGGACCGGGGAGTAATTCTGGGATTTATAATTTCTACATCACTTCTAAGTATGTGGATCAGCAATACCGCTACGACTGTTATGATGACCCCGATTGCTATTAGCGTCGTGGCATTTTTGTCGCAAAACTTAGAGAACACTAATGTGAAGCATTTCAAACAGTTTAAAACGGCATTATTTTTAGCCATAGCTTATTCTGCAAACATCGGAGGAGTAATGACACCCGTCGGAACCCCTCCCAACGTGGTTTTACTCGGCTACCTAGACGACCTGTATAGTCGTGGTTTTGATTTTTGGCGGTGGCTCATCATTGGGGTTCCAGTTGGAGTGGGTGTTTTAACTTCGATGTTTTTTCTGCTTCTAAAGGTCTTTCCGTTCTCAATTCCTATTGATAGAAAGTTCAAAAACTTTGTGAAGGAGAGATATCTTAAACTAGGTAATCTCGATAGCAGGCAAAAAATAACCATTGGGATTTTTTCAGCCGTTTGTTTTTTCTGGATATTTAAAGGACTAATTCACTATCTCGTGAATACCCAATTTCTTAATGATACTTCGATTGCTATTGCTGGTGGAGTTCTTTTATTTTTGTTTCCATCAGGAAAATCTGAAGGAAAGCCAATTCTGGATATTAAAGATATTTCGCATTTACCGTGGAATATAGTTCTTTTGTTTGGAGGGGGAATGGCAGTGGCAGGGGCCTTAAATGAAGCAGGCCTTATTCAGCTAGCGACCTCAATGATTGGTGGTATTGAGGGAATTCCAGATTGGGTTATGATTTCATTAGTCTGTTTTCTGGCATTGTTTTTAACTGAAATAATGAGTAACGTTGCTCTTTGTGTTGTCGCTTTGCCCGTACTCATGGATTTAAGTGTCAAGATGGGGTATGACCCATTGCTTATCGGAATTCCAGTAGCCCTTTGTACTAGCTTCGCATTTAGCTTGCCAATTTCGACTCCCCCCAATGCCATAGTTTTTGGAACCAATGAGATTAAGGTTAAGGATATGATAAAAGTAGGAGTTATCCTTAATGTGATCGGACTTATAGTTGTACTGGCGCTCGGCTACAATATTACGCATTGGTTGGTTGAGGGCCCGTGAGGGCCTTCATTAGATGTGTTTCTTCAATTCGTTTTCGATAGCCTCTGTTGGTTGGTTTCCAACGAGTTGTCCAGTGACCTGACCCTTTTTTAGAAAGAACAGTGCTGGGATACCTCGAACTCCAAATTGAGCCGCAATTTCTTGATGTTGGTCAACGTTGACCTTAACAATTTCGGCTTTCCCGTCATATCGTGTGGCTAAATCTTCAAGCTTTGGTGCCAGGGCTACACAAGGGCCGCACCAATCTGCATAAAAGTCTACGAGTAGGGCTTTTTCGCTGGAATTGACTAGTTTAACAAATTCGTCTGGATGATTAATTACTGTTGCCATAGTAGCCTCCTTAAATGTTACTTTAATAGTAACATAAAGATCTTAAATGTCAATGGCTAGTTTCATTAGGACTTGTTTTTAAATAACAGTCTATGTACTGTATTTTTTTTAGGCATTTAAGTAGTTTAGGGATGAGGTGGCCTGTGTTTTCGATACCCTTTAATATTGAGAAATCTATCGAAATCAATAAATCTAAGACTGAGGTTTTTCAGTTTCTCAGCAACTTCATGAATTGGCCCAATTGGTCACCTTGGCTCAGTCAGGAGCCAGATTGTGACTTTAGTGTCGAGGGTAATCCAGGGGCGATCTCACATAAACAATCTTGGAGTGGAGCTTATATCGGTGCCGGTAATATGGTGATCAACGAAGTTAAAGAGAATCAGTTTATTGGCTATGATTTAGAATTTTTAAAACCGTGGAAGAGTAAGAGTAAGGTTGAGTTTGTTCTTACGGAGGGGAAGGGTCCTGAGTCGACTCTCGTTACCTGGAAAATGATCGGAAGCCTACCTTTCTTTATGTTCTTTTTTAAAAAGATGATGCATGCCCTAGTAGGAAATGATTACGATCGCGGGTTATCAATGCTCAAAGAACATTTAGAGACAGGACAAGTTAATAGTAAAGTTATTAAAGTTGGCTTGGTTGATCAGAAACCAGTTGAATATTTCTTCTCAAGGGCGACCGTACCTATCAAAGAAATTGGCCAAAGAATGGCAGATGATTTCAAGCTTCTTGAGGCGTGGAGAAAACAAAAGAATTTAAGTGAACCCGATCACATTTTCGCAATTTACCACAACTATGACTTTGTAAATGGTCGATGTGATTACTCATCGGCATTTGGTTACAGTAAAACAGTAGAAGCCAGTGGAGAGGGGTCGATTCAAAAGGCAAGTTTTCCATCTCATAGGGCCCTTCAGTATAATCATATTGGTCCCTACCGACACCTTGGTAATGCATGGTCTGCGATTATGGGCTGCCAACGTATTGATAAGCTGAAGCCAAGAAAAGA
Source organism: Bdellovibrionia bacterium (assembly GCA_030424665.1). GTDB lineage: Bacteria > Bdellovibrionota > Bdellovibrionia > Bdellovibrionales > JAGQZY01 > JAUHWN01. The sequence continues at coordinate 16,456 of JAUHWN010000052.1, forward strand.
CATTTCACCATATGAGTTTTATGTTAACGACCCCCATCAGGTAGAGGAGCGCGAAATCAAGACAGAAATCTACCTGCCTCTCAAGGGATAGGACTTTGACAGTCTCGGCCCATAGTGTTACTATTAAAGTCACACTATGACTAAAAGCAAGAAGTTTGCAACAGCAATTCATATTATGACCGTATTGGCTTTCAATGAGCGCTTAAACCTGAAGCCCAGTCTCTCGAGTGAACATATCGCTGACAGCCTTCAAGCTAACCCCACACTAGTGCGTAGGATTCTTTCTGTTCTGTCTAAATCCCAATTGGTATGTTCTCAAAAAGGTAAGTCGGGAGGTACTCGTCTTGGTAAGAAAAAGGAAAAAATCAATCTGAGAGAAATTTATGAATCTATTGAGCCGGGTGAAATTCTAAAGTTATCAGATCGAGAGCAGAGAAAAGATTGTCCCGTATCTTGTCAGATCAATGAAGTACTCGAAGATATTTTTGATGATGCTGAGATCAGCCTTTTAAAGTACTTAGAAAAAGTAAAACTCAAAGAACTTGTTGATCAAATAATAGACCGATACGAGGCCTAAGGAAACATCTGTAAAATCCTAATAGGTAGGGATGTATTCCTATCATTGCAGTCTTGAAATTAAATTGTGAAGCCAAAGAGTTTAAGAACGCGGACATAAATAAAATATCCGACAACGGTTGCAAAACTGGAAACAGGTAGGGCGAGCCAAAAGTGAACTCCTTTTTTGAGTAAAAAAGGAAGGCAAATAAAGAGTATCAACGATGGAATAATAATCCAAAAAATTCCATAAGAAAGGTTAATAACCTTGTCGACATCTTTAGTATCTCTAAATAGCCAGATAAATGCGAGGACAGAGGTAATCGGTAGTGAGGCAAGTATGCTTCCCCAAAAATGGGAACTCTTTGCCAGTTCAGTAATGCCTATAACGATGGCTGTTGTAATAAGAATTTTAGTAATATACTCTGCCATGAATTAAACTTATCGAGATAAAATAATTATGTCCATAATAAGAATTTTAATCATAGTATTTATCATATTCGTATTAATTCGAAGCCTCCGGAAGATATACGAGTTACTTCGTGGAAATGATCCTCTTGGTTCCGAGAAAGAGTTCGAAAATAGTAAGAGTGACCCCTATGAGATTCTTGAAGTTGCAAGAGGTGCTACTTCTGATGAAATTCGTAAAGCCTATTTGGCCAAGCTGGCTCAATATCATCCAGATAAGGTGAATCACTTAGGCGATGATTTGCAGAAACTAGCCCGAGAGAAAACCCTTGAAATTCAAGAAGCCTACCGACTTATTTCTAAGTAGTTAAAATTACAAAGCTTTTAGATCTTACTGGATAGTAAAAGATGGTCTAAAATTAGCACAACAATCACTAATTCTTGTTCTTTTATTTTAACGAAAATCAGCGCATCCTGAATCAGTTGAAAGTTAAACAAGGAGTTATTAATGAAATATAAAATTTTAGTAGGATTTATTGCGGCCCTTTTTATGAGTGTAGGAGCTTTTGCGAAAAGTGTAGACCTCTCTAAGAGTAAAGTGACTTGGATGGGGTCGAAAGTAATAGGATCGAGTCATACGGGTAATATTAAAATCAAATCAGCTGATATTAAGTATAAAGACAATCAGCCGGCGTCGGCGACTGTAGTTATTGATATGGCCTCGATTACGAATACCGATTTGAAAGATAAAAAGTACAATCAAAAGCTTGTTGGTCACCTTAAGAGTGAAGATTTCTTTAATGTTTCTAAGTTTAAAACATCAACCTTGAAAGTAGACGGAATTCAAAAGGCATCTGATAAGTTTTACTTTTTAACTGGTAAGTTGACCATAATGGGTGTGACTAAAGATGTAAAACTGAAGGCCGAGGTCGATAAAGAAGATGCAAACATGCAGGTTGTAAATGTTGATTTCGATTTCGACCGTACCGATTTTGGAATTAAATACGGTTCGGGTTCTTTCTTCAAAGGGCTTGGAGATAAAATGATTTCTGATGAAGTGAAAATGCAAGTTCGCCTCCATATCAACAAATCTAAAAACCTAGCGGCAAAGTAATGGTTTAAAAACATTAGCATAGCTCAGGGGCTCTTGGCTGGAGCCCCTCCCCCTTGGGAGATTGATCCGGCTCATGCCCTGGAAACCAAATTTCCCAGCCCCTCTAGCCCTTTGTTTTAAATGTAAACTCATTATTTCCCTTTAATTTCAAATACTTATAATATTTCAAACGTTTGTTTAAAAAATCCCTAGAATTAGAATTAAACCTATGTCATATTCAAACAAACGTTTGAATCACCCATTGGAGTGCCCTTAATGAAAAGAGAAGTTCCTTCGACCGAGTTGAGTAAGGAATCAGCTTGTAAGAGTGAGATGTTAGTTAATTCCTTCTATTTAATTGTACTTTTTGTCGCCATCTTGATGTCGGTATCTGCTGCTCACGCGGTAGAAAAATTCCAGCTGTCTGAAAAGACATTAGAAGAAGCCGCAAAACAATCGAGTTACCAGATTTTAGAAATACAGGCGGCAAAGGACTCTGTACTTTTTCAAGATAGTTCACTCAATGAGCGCTACCAATGGAAATGGAATAATCAAGTTTCTCATACTAACTCTAACGAAAAATCAATTGCTTCATTTGCTCCGACATTTGGTCCCACTTACCACTTTCAAACTGGATTGCAAAAGAAGTTAAAGAAAGGTATCGATTTTCAAGTTGATCTATTCGTTGATCAACAATCGACAACCAATCAGTTTATAGATCAAGCAACAAGAACTGGGTATATTTTTGGATTTTCAATAGATCTCTGGAAAAATCTTTTTGGGAGACTTGATGAGGCAGAGACTAAAGATAGTTTACTTAATAAGCAAAAAATGAATATCGAGAGTGAAATTAATAAGGACTTAGTATTAATAGAACTAAAAAAGCTTTACTGGTCTCTAGTTGCTAATGAAAGAAAGCTTCAAATCTCAAGGCAGTTGCTACTGACATCGCAAAAGCAGTTAAGCGATGCACAAAAAAGAGGATCCCAATACATCGCAGATAAAGCAGAGATCGCTCGATATCGGGCACAGGTAAGTTCTCGCAAGTCTTCAATTAAGACCTTAGAGTACCAACGAGATCTTTTTATCCAGAGCCTAAAAACTGCTATACCTTCAATGGCCGATAAGGACATTGAGTTGTCGCCAATTAATTTTGATAAAACCTATGCCAAGGTATATCAGTGTGCTGAAAGAATTGGACGCAATCCAAAGGTACCTTGGGAAAGTACCAAAATTGACGAGATGATTGATCTCATTGAGAAAAGCTACAGCCAAAAGAAATTAATGAATTCACGTTACTCGGATCTGGATATTAAGCTCGAATCAAAAATCCAAAATTCAGGAGTGGATAAAGGTTATGAAAATTCCTTCGATGACTTTTCGAACAATGGACAGTTTGGATATCAAGTAGGTTTATCAATTTCGATGCCAATTGGCTCGACTGCGGACCAATCTAAGGCCAAAAAGGAAAGTGCCGACTTTAATCGCTTTCAATCGGAGAAGGCTCGCCTTATGGGGCAGGTTCAAGCAAAACATTATCAGGTTATAAAAATGGTTAAGCTTTTAGAGGAGGCGGTAAAGAGTATTAGGAATAATAGTGACAACTTGGCAATTAGTATAAAATCGAGTCGCAATAAGTTGAGACAGGCGCGTATCTCAATAAATGATTTACTTTCTGAGCAAGACGCATTTTTTAATAGTAAGTTGAGCGAGATCGATACCATTCTACAAGTCATTCATACGCTACTCGACTACCATCAAACTTTTACAGAAGATCAGTGTAATACAATTATGATTGGAGCCAGATAATGCTGAGTATAACTGAGTTTTTTTTAAATAATAAAAAGTTCACACTTGTCTTAATGCTTTTCGTTTCTCTATTTGGTCTTGGCGGCCTTATTCAATTGAATGCGGAATCCTTTCCAGCAGTTGACTTTGCCATGGCTCAGGTCACAACTGTTTATGACGGTGCCTCCGCCAAAGTCGTTGAAAGCAAAATTACAAAACCTATCGAAGATGAACTAAGAGGTGTGAGCGGAATAAAAGACGTTCGGTCCGTTTCGCAGTCTGGTCTAAGTACGATCTTTATTCGAGGTGATATCGATAATGTCGATGTTTCTAAATTAATGAATGATCTGCAGAGGGCGGTGGATAAAGCGAAACTGCCAACGGATCTCGACGATCCACCAACTTTTTTGGAGATCAAGTCTGAGGAATTTCCGGTAGCAGAAATTGCCATTGTCGGAGAGAACAATGAGCGATCTCGAGATATTGTTGCTAACTTACTTAAGGAAGAGATTGAAGATGACAAGAATATTCTCAATGTAAGAGAGGTTGGATACAGAGAGCGAACATTTGAAATATTACTTGATTCAAAGAAGATGGAATTAGCCCACGTTGGAGTTAATGAGATTGTCGCTGCCATAGAAGCGCGAAATGTTAATATTCCGGGCGGTCATCTCGAGCAAAATACCAGTCAAAAGCTCCTGAGAATAGAAGGTAAAGTTCACTCAGCTGAAGAACTTAAAAATATTCTCATACGCTCCAATGCTTCGGGGCAGGCTATTTATTTAAAAGATGTTGCAGATGTTTCTGACGGCCAGGAGGTGGCTCGCGTCTTTACGAGTTACAACGGAAAAAAGGCAACCCTTCTCATTGCCACGAAAAAAGGTGGAGCAGATACGATTGATCTCGTGAAGGGAATCGATGAAAAAATTGATCGATTTCGAAGCAAGTATGCTGAAAACTACGACTTCATTGTTTATAACAATGAGGCCCTCAAAGTTAAAAATCGCGTCGCTGTATTGGCAAGTAATGCAGTACAGGGACTCGCTCTAGTTATCGCGTTTCTTCTCATATTTCTTCCGGGCAAAATCGGAATTATGGCGAGTCTATCCCTTCCACTGGCAGTCATAGGCACGGTGGGGTTTATGCCTACTTTCGGTATGAATTTGGACGCCATAACGATTTTGGCCCTGGTAATAGCTATTGGAATGCTTGTGGATAACTCTGTGGTCATCTCGGAAAACTACTCTCGACTTCTTGGAGACGGTGAGGACCCTAGAAGTGCTATAATGAACTCTATAAAAACCTTGTGGCTACCCATTTCGATCACGGCCTTTACGACAATTGCAGCCTTTTTACCCATGTTAGTCACCAAGGGTATAATGGGACAATTTATTAAGTTCATTCCAATAATCGTTTCAATATCTCTACTATTAAGCTTAGCCGAATCATTTTTCTTTTTGCCTACTCGACTTGAAGGAATTACATCAAAGGCCAAAAAGAGAGAGAAAAAAGTAGACTGGTTCCAAAGAAAATTTATACCAGCTTTTGAAAACCTAATGTTAAAGGTTGTTAAGCATAGATATATAACTTTCGGTGCGTTTACCATTGTTTTGTTCGTATCAATATTTATGATGACAGTGGGAAATAAATTTATCCTATTCCCTCCAGATCAAACTGAAATATACTCTGCGAGAGTAACAATGCCCAAGAGCAGTCGATTGACTGCTACAGAAGCTGAGATAGAACGGTTATCTGACGAAATAGGACGGGTTTTAAAAGGGAAAGTCAGTCATATTGTTGGTAGAGCTGGTGTTTCGAATATGGGGCCCAGTGATCCCAAAGCAAAAGAGAGCGATGATGTCGGGATTATTCTTATATACGTTAACGAGGACACAAAAATAAATGTTCCTCATACAGAAGTATTAGCCTTACTTGAGTCAGTAGACACCAAGAACACAGAAGTTGAATTCGAGGGAATGATCAATGGACCTCCAGTAGGAGAGGCAGTCAATGCGACGTTTCGCTCTAATGATGCCGATCAACTTGATCAAGTTATTCAGAAGATTACTCAAAAACTCAAAGATACGGATGGCTTAAAGAACGTTCAGGTTCAAGATGTTATTGGCGATCGGGAAGTCTATGTAAATATCGATTACCAGAAAGCTGATCGACTCGGATTAAATGTGAATAGTGTGGGTAACGCTATTCGAACAGCTATTTCTGGAAAGACCGTGTCTGATGTCAATTTGAACAATAAAGAAGTAGACCTTTTTGTTCGTTTTAAAGATGAGTACAGAACGGATATTGAGCGACTTAAAAATTTAAAAGTCGTGGGCCGAAGTGGCTACCTAGTACCACTTGCGGCTTTTGCCGAATTTAAGGAACAAGAGGGAACTCCGCAAATAAAGAGATACGATTACAAACGCTCAAGAACCGTTACAGCGGGTATCGATGATAAGGTTATCACATCTTTTGCTGCTAATCAGATACTATCTGAGGAATTCGAAAAACTACAAAGAGAATACAAGGGGGTTTCTTTAGTTTTTGGGGGTGAGGCAGAAAGCACAAATGAATCAATGGAGAGTTTGTTTAATGCATTAATTCTCTCGTTAATCGGAATATTTGCCTTATTAGTTTTTCTATTGAATTCATTTCTTCGTCCGGCAATTATTATGTCGACGATTCCCCTTGGATTATTAGGGTTTTCGATAGCATTTGCTCTTCATCAAAGGCCAATTAGTTTCTTAGCGCTTATTGGAGTCATTGGGTTGGGCGGTATCATTGTGAACTCAGGAATTATTTTGATAACTTTCATTGAGGAACTGAAAGAGGAAACTAATCTTTCTCTCAATGAAGTATTGGCTAAAGCTTCAGGGTTGCGCCTTCGTGCGGTTGTAGTAAGTTCGTTGACCACAATTAGTGGACTCTTACCGACAGCATACGGAATCGGAGGGTCCGATCCCATTCTTGTGCCAATGACTCTAGCCATGGCATGGGGATTAACAAGCGGTACAATTTTAACTTTGATTTGGGTGCCTGCCGCCTATGGGATTCTCGAGGACTTTTCAGGCTTGATGAAGAGGCTTTTTGGTAGAGACGATAAAAACGAATTTAAATCGGGTAATGGTCTAAGTAATGACCCTGTTAGAGAGATTAAGCCAGCCGAAACTACTATGTAGGGGAGTGGCATGAATGCGATAGATACGAAATCAAAAATTTTAGTAGTTGCACAAGAGCTTTTTGGAGAAAAGGGTTTCGATGGAGCATCGGTTCGGGACATAGCTCAAAAAGCAGGAGTTAACATTGCTGCTATTAACTATCATTTTCAAAATAAAGAAAACCTTTACTTCAGTGTTATGCAAAGTGCCCAAATCTGGCTTGCAGAAGAAATGAAGGCGATGTCAAGTCAACAAAGTAGTACATCTGAATATATTTGGAATTGCTTCTTATTTCTTCACAAAAATTCTCGTGCCTTGCGTTCGGCTTTTATGATGATGCTTTCTGACTCGTTTCCAAAGATCGATGAAGAGCGCCACAAGGAGATGTTTGGTAATAAAGAGATGGGACCTCCCGGTGGCGAGTACTTATTCGAAGTAATCACGAAAGAAGTTGGCGAAGGGGTTTCAGTCGAGTTGCGAAAATGGGCTGTCAAAACACTATTTTCAGACGTAATTCACTTTGCCTTAATTATGAGTGGAGAATATTGTAAGGTTTGCTTTTCTAATAACCCAGAATTTTCTTTAGATAATCGAAGAAAGTCATTTGAAATGCACACAGAAGCTATTTTGAACTACTTAAAAGGAATGAAATGAAGAAACCTAAGACCATTATAATTACTGGCGCTAATAGAGGGATAGGATTGCAAGCGGCAAGGGATTTAGCGAGTGATGGCCATATGATTATAATGACTTCCAGGGACTTAAAAAAAGGGGTAGAAGCTTCAAAAGAAGTTCCAGGTGAACCTATTGTTCACCAACTTGATGTCACGGACTCTAAAAGTATTAAGGATTTTGCCAAATTTATTGAAGAGGACGTCAACCGAATTGATGTGTTAATTAACAATGCAGGCTCTGTTTTTGATGATATGGCGGCGACGACAAATCAACCACTCGATACCTCCATGGAGGTTCTCAGAAAATCTTTTGATCTTAACTTCTTTGGTGTCTACGAACTTACGAAAAGTTTATTACCCTTTTTTGACCCTGAGGGGCGCACAGATGTTATTAACATTTCATCTGGGATGGGTTCGCTCACTGATATGGGAGGTGGGGTACCTGCTTATCGTTTCTCAAAAGCAGCTCTTAATGCCTTCACTGTTTACCTTGGCAATAATATGAATTCAAAAAATCTATTTGTGAATTCGGTTTGTCCGGGATGGGTTCGCACCGATTTGGGGGGACCAAATGCGAGTCGAGATGTAAAAGATAGTACTCAGGCCCTTCGGTACATAATTAATGAGGAGCCCGACCACAACAGTCAATTTTTGAGAGATAAAGAGATTATTGATTTTTAACTGACGAATTGCATTAAGACCTGCCCCAATAAGCTGTCTTGACAATATAGGAACAGATTTACAGACTTTAAAAAACGGAGTTTGCGATGAAGTTCTTATTATTATCTATTTTTTCTCTAACCTTAATTTCTGCTTGTGCGAGTAAACCTACTTATGATGAGGCCATGCTGGAAAAGTATCCTCAGTGTTACCACATCAACATGAAAATTTATAACAAGTGTATTCGAGACAACGAAGCGGGGAAAAAAACCTCGGCAATGGAAATCGAGAATAGAGGCATTCCTATTCAATAAAGTTTAGCCCACTATAATTTAAATAGTGGGCATTAACTTTTAATCTACGATTGAATTAAGAGTTTGGCTTGGTCGCATAGCCGCGGAGACTATTGCTTTATTGGGAAAGTAATAACCTCCAATATCGACCTTTACACCTTGAACATTGTTGAGTTCTTCGACAATTTTACTTTCATTACTTCTTAATTTTTCGGCAATTGGTGAGAAGTAATCCTTGAGTTCTTGGTTTTCATTTTGAGCAGCGAGTGCTTCAGCCCAAAAAAGTGCCAAGTAGAAGTGACTTCCTCGATTATCGAGTTCATTGACCTTTCTCGACGGAGACTTGTTCTCTTTAAGAAAGCGACTGTTAGCAGCCTCTAAACAGTTGGCAATAGTCTTTGCTTTTTCATTTTTAGTTTTATTCGCCCAATCTTCAATTGAGACTGATAGTGCTAAAAATTCTCCGAGTGAATCCCAGCGCAAGTGGTTCTCGCCAACGAATTGATCAACGTGCTTAGGGGCTGATCCGCCCGCACCTGTTTCATAAAGTCCACCACCGGCCAGGAGTGGAACTATTGACAGCATTTTTGCGCTTGTTCCGAGTTCAAGAATTGGAAAAAGATCGGTGAGGTAGTCTCGTAAAACATTACCTGTGACAGAAATTGTATCTTCTCCCTTTTTTAGTCTTTCCAATGAAAACTTAACTGCTTCCACGGGCGAGAGAATTTTTATATCGAGACCTGAGGTATCATGGTCTTTCAGGTAGAGTTCCACTTTCTGAATGAGATTTGCATCATGGGCACGATTTTTATCGAGCCAAAAAACGGCTGGATTTCCAGTGGCACGCGAGCGATTGACTCCGAGCTTGACCCAGTCCTTCACTGCAACGTCTTTAGTTTGGCACATTCTAAAGATGTCTCCAGGTTCAACAGATTGCTCCATCAATACATTATTAGAACTATCTAAAACCTGAACGGTACCAGCCTCTTCAATCCAAAACGTTTTATCGTGGGAACCATATTCTTCGGCCTTTTTTGCCATTAATCCGACATTCGAAACGTTGCCCATGGTTGACGGATCAAATGCGCCATTTTCTTTACAGAACTGAATGGTCTCTTGATAAACACCAGCGTAAGAACGATCTGGGATGAGGGCTTTTGTATCTTGAAGTTTTCCTTCCTTATTCCACATTTTACCCGAGCTTCTAATGGCCGCTGGCATAGATGCATCGATGATGACATCATTGGGAACGTGAAGGTTCGTAATACCCTTATCCGAGTTGACCATCGCCAGGTCAGGTCCGGTTGCATAGCAGTCTTCAAGTGCCTTCTTTATTTCTTCTTGCTTGGTTGCATCGAGTTTAGAAATTTTATTGTAAACATCCTGAATTCCATTTCGGGCGTCCACTCCGATATCTTCAAATTCTGCAGAGTACTTTTCGAATACTGGAGCGTAGTATTGTTTTACGCATTCACCAAAAATAATGGGATCAGAGACCTTCATCATGGTCGCTTTCATGTGAAGTGAAAGAAGAAGGTCTTTGGACTTTGCATCTTCAATTTCTTTTTTAAAAAAAGCGTTGAGCTTTTTAGAACTCATTACAGAGCTGTCGATGAGTTCATCTTTTAAAAGCGAAAGGCCGTCTTTGAGTGTATGGGTGCCATTAGAAGTTTTTAGTACGATGCTGACCGAATCTTCTTTTTGCATAAATACAGATTTTTCAGAGCCGTAGAAATCCCCTGACTCCATAGAAGCAACGTGGGTGCCCGAGTCTTTAGACCACTCTCCCATCGAGTGAGGATTTGCTTTAGCATACTCTTTCACAGGTCCTGCGACTCGACGATCTGAATTCCCTTCTCGAAGAACCGGGTTAACGGCACTTCCTAAGACTTTACCGTATCGCTTTTTAATTTCCTCTTCTTCTGGGGTCTTAGGATCTTCCGGATATTCTGGAAGTTTATAGCCTTTGGACTGCAATTCCTTAATGGCTGCTTTCAACTGGGGAATCGATGCTGAAATATTTGGTAGCTTGATAATATTGGCTTCGGGCTTTTTCGCTAGTTCACCGAGCTCGCTAAGGGCATCTGGGATTTTCTGATCATCCGTAAGGTTCTCCGGAAAGTTAGCAATAATTCTTCCCGCAAGAGAGATGTCCTTTGTGAGAACCTCAACGCCTGCCGGGCGAGTAAAAAACTTAACTATTGGTAAAAATGAGAACGTTGCTAAAAATGGTGCTTCGTCAGTTATCGTGTAGATAATCTTCGGATCAGATGCCATGGTACCCCCAGAAAATATATGTAATTTAAAGGCTATACCCTAAATGGCGGCGAAAATAAAGCTTTTATATGAAAGAGCTGGCTCATAAGTACCTGTAAATGCTAGCATTACTCAGAACATGGGAGGAAAATTTGCGCGTTCGACAAATT
>JAUHWN010000210.1 GCA_030424665.1 Bdellovibrionia bacterium
AAATGCACAGCGTACTTAAAAGCTTCTTGAACTACCACCGGTTTTAAATTAGACAAAAATATCAAGGAGTTAATATTATGTCTCAAAGCAATTCACACAGCTTAGCTATCGGCTATATTTTATGGATCTTCGGAATATTTGGAGCCCATCGATTTTATTACGGGCGCCCCATTTCGGGAACGATTTGGTTTTTCACTGGAGGCCTACTCCTCATTGGCTGGATCGTTGATCTCTTTTTGATACCCGGAATGGACCACAAAGCCGACATGAAATTCAGAGAAGGGCCCTACGACTATACAATTGCCTGGATTCTTCTGACCTTTCTCGGCTTTTTTGGGGTCCATCGCTTTTATCTCGGAAAAATTTTTACCGGAATTCTCTACTTTTTTACCGGTGGGCTTTTCTTAGTCGGTGTCGTCTATGATTACTGGACCCTCAACGAACAAATTGATCAATTAAATTCCTAGGTCGCCATTGGGCCGAATTCGACTGGGCTTAAGTTATAAAAAGCATGGCTCTTTGACTTAGATAAGGCTTCTGGCAAAATAGAGAGAGTTAATATTCATCAAAGGTTTCTCCATGATTCGATTGAGTCTTATCTTTATAACCCTATTTTCTTTCCAAGTTCTCGCCCAAGAAACGGCAAACGAATCAGAACTCAGTCGCCCCACACCAGATGAGGCTAAAAAGTTTCTCAATTACTACTACAAAGGAAAAGGCACCGGCCCGATCCTCGTTGAGCATAAATTTTGTGACGATATTGTTCGCGAGGGAACCAGTAAAAATGAATGCAAAAATGAAATCAAATCCATAGAAGCCGGAAAGTCGGGCTTGGTCTGGATGCTATTCACAGCTCCTAGTGGTGATAAATATGAAAATATCATCATTCAATTTAAAAGAGGTGATCTCGTTCGATCAGCTCGAAAAGTTTCCATTGATGGTTCTCTTCGCTATCGCGTTTGGACTAAATTCAAGCCCGATAAAGAGGGAGAATGGTCGATCAAAGTCCTCCACGAAGGAAAAAACAGTAAAGTGGAAACATTGGGCGACTTGACCCTCGCTGTCACTAAAGAATCCTAATCGTCGCCCAAAAATGCCCAGAACCAATCAGTCCACTCTCGTAATGGATTGGTCCTTGCTATTATGTAGCCCCATGACTTTCTTTCGAAGATGGCTACTTATCTCGACGATCCTAATGCTTGGCTCAGTCTCTTTTGGACAGGTGAGATTGGACCCAAAACTCAATAGGTGCCAGGACCCATTTTTGGATATCCACAGGGCCCAGCTTGAAGTCTTTTGGAAGTCCCAATTTCCCGGGCAATCGAATATCCAATTAGGGCTAAAAAATGACTGGGGGATAGAATTTAATCGAGTTTCCTATTTTTCACCTGGTAAACCCGAAGCTGTTGCGCACTTGGATTTTCGAGTCGGTCCTCAACCTCAAAAGATATTTATCGATGATGTTAGAGTTAACCAAGAGTTCCGCGAGCAAAAGCTTTCACACTTCTTATTCATCTTAGCACTCAATGCCGTCGGAAGCGTAAGAATTGTCGGTACTGGAATTGGTTTGATGAACAAGACCATTTTTTTGCAACACTACGAAAAGACGGGAGACATCAAGACTTCACTCGAGCAAACCCCCGCCTACAAAATTCGAAAAGCCGCAGGATTTACGGAAATTCTCGACGAAGAACCCTTTCTTATAGATCTTGATGATCAAGATTACGACTCCTGGCAACTTATCTTTCATATGCGCTAAAGCCCTCGACAAGCCCAATTAACTCATTTAAGCTTTAAAAAAATTGGGGTATTTGATGAGGTCCTTACTGATCCTAGGTTACGGCTATCTTGGCTTCCACTTTCAAAAATATTTGAAGGATCAAAACCTATCTCCTGAAATTTTTAAAACTCGCCGCGATAAAGATATTCTCTTTAGTATCGAAGACAAAGATACTTGGAAAAACATTCCAGAGGTCGAAAATACCCTTTGGACCTTCCCCGCAAAACCCATGGAGCTCGTGAGTGAATTCTATGGGCAAATGAAATCTAAATTGGGCAAGATCGTATGCATCGGTAGTACTTCGGCTCTTGTTCCCCAAGTGGCAGCATTCCCAGTTGATGAAACAACTCCACTCAGTAATGAATTTGAACGAGTCAAAGGTGAAAAGTTTCTTCAAGCCAAGGGTGCCACCACGATTCGCTCTGCCGGAATCTATGGGCCCGGAAGAGATCCACGCCTATGGCTCACCGAAGGGCGTATTAAAAACTTTGATCGACCGATCAATCTGATTCATATCGATGATCTTTGCCAGTTTGCCCACAAGGCCTTCGATGAAAAACACAGCTCTAAATCCTATCTCGCTTGTGATGAAAAAACCTACCTTTGGAATGAACTCATCGATCACTGGCAACTCAGGGGCCAAATCCCAAGTATCGAAAGGGTCGAACGAAAACGGATCAGTAAAATCGTAGTTGCCAAAAAATCCCGTCAGGAACTCGGTGTTCAATTAAAGTACCCCGACGTCAAAATCGGCGTTGAAAGTTTACCGACGACTCACTAACAACAAAGGGCATCCCATGGAATACCTCCAGGCCACTATAGGGCTGATCGTTTTTATCGGTATCGCTTATGCACTGAGCGAAAACAAAAAATCATTTCCTCTCAAATTGGTAGGATTTGCTCTTCTTACACAATTTGTCCTCGCCTTCTTGTTGACGCGAATTCCAATTCTTAAAGACGCATTCTTTGAACTCAATCGGCTCACCCTCGCTCTGAATACGGCAACGGCTGAAGGCTCTCAATTTATGTTTGGCTACCTCGCCGGTAAACCACTCCCCGAAGAGGCCCAAGCTCTGGGTATAGGTGGAGTCCTTGCCTTCCAAATTCTACCCATCGTCTTGGTAACAAGTGCCTTCTCTGCCGTTCTATTTCACTGGGGAATATTGCAGAAATTCGTTAATGCATTTGCTTGGCTTCTTAAAAAAACTCTCGGAGCCGGAGGCGCATTGGGTTTAGGGGTCGCGGCCAATGTTTTCTTGGGTATTATCGAAGCGCCTCTCATCATTCGTCCCTACTTAAAAAACATGAGCCGTAGCGAACTGTTCACTATGTTGACAGCGGGTATGGCTACAATTGCCGGAACCGTGCTAGTTCTTTATTCGACGACCATTGACAAAGTGGTCCCAGGAGCTTTGGGACAGATCCTTTTAGCATCCATCATCTCCGCTCCGGCCGCCATTATGCTTGCACAAGTCATAATTCCAATGGAGCTCGACTCCAATGCCTCCTTGAAACTTGAAGTCGAAAAAAACTCAAAGTCCTCTCTCGATGCTCTCATTCAGGGAACCTTCGACGGACTCAATATGGTCCTTAATATAGTCGCAGTAATTATCGTACTTTTTGCCTCAGTCTCAATCATCAATCAAATCCTGTCTATTATTCCACTGGACACCCCTCTCAAGGTTCAAGATTTCTTCGCTTGGGTTTTTACTCCCCTTGTTTGGCTCATGGGAGTTCCCTGGCAGGAAGCCATCCATGGAGGCTCTTTGATGGTTACAAAAACGGTACTCAATGAATACGTTGCCTACAGTCAGCTTGCCGGCATGGAGGATGGAGCACTTAGCGAGCGTTCTCGGATAATAATGACTTTTGCTCTTTGTGGATTCGCCAATTTCGGGAGTCTGGGTATTCTCATTGGTGGATTGGGAACAATTTTGCCCGAGCGACGCCAAGAAATCATCGAACTCGGGATAAAGGCCATTGTCGCGGGAACCTTGAGCACAATGACGACGGGGGCAATTATATCTTTTTTCAGTTGAGTATTGGCTCAAGGAATAAAGGCCTACAGCGTCAGGCTTCAAATCAGCCCTTCTTCTCTTATTTATTCTGCAATGTAAAATCTTAATTTACGTAACATTAGTAGCAATATGAGCGAAGACTAAAGGTAAGTTTTGAATTACAAGGAATCCATTGCTAGCCTTAAATAAATATTATGATGAAACACGTATTACTCAGCATCTTTATAGGACTCTTTTCTTTCGGCCTCGGTGCACAAACCGAATGGGCCGAACTCCCTCACACCAAGGTTCGAGCGCACCTTTTTAGTGATCAATCTGCAGAGCATCGCGATCTGGTTTTTGAATTTCAATTTGATGACCACTGGCACACCTACTGGACTAACCCCGGTGATTCTGGCGCACCTCCCCGCTTCCAATTTAAAAACCTAAAAGCCCCTGAAAAAATCAAGGGCCCCTTATATCGAGTTCCCGAACGAATTGTTTTAGGGCCAATTACTACCTATGGGTTTTCCGGGACACTTCTTGTTCCCTTTCAAATACCGACAAAGGATCTTCCCGAGTCACTATCTGTCGACCTTGAATTTCTCGTCTGTGAAGACATTTGCATTCCAGCAAATCACCTCTTCGAAATCTCCACTTTCGAAAACCTTTCGGGCGAAACTGAGCTTCTTGAAGAAGCACTCCGCTCAATACCTAAAACCTCGCCCCACTTCCGGTTTAGCTTCGATCAACTCGAGACGAAAAAGCTAAAGGTAAAGTCCCTAACAAACGAATCCTACCTTCTAGAGGATGTCTTTCTGAAAAGTGAATCCCGAAGAATTCACACTAAACCGGTCATCCTCCAGTCATCAGCTAAAAATTTCGAAGTGATTTATCCAAAACCGGTTATGAAAGACTATGAAGGAGTCGCTCTCTTTAAAAACTCTAATGGAGAAAGTCTTGCCGTTAAATTTTTGGCCGTAAAAGACCAGAGTGAAATTTGGATGATGATCGTCTTTGCCTTTCTCGGTGGACTGATCTTGAACTTAATGCCCTGTGTACTTCCGGTCTTGTCTCTCAAAGTCCTAAGCCTCTCCAAAAGCGATAAAAACGAACGAAGACAATCGATACTCGGTTACAGTTTAGGAGTCTTTCTTTGTTTTGAAATCTTCGCTCTCACCTTACTCGCGTTCAGAAGCTCCGGCGAAGCCCTCGGCTGGGGATTCCAGCTACAGAGTCCTTGGTTTCTTGTTTTCATGTGTTTTCTTTTTGCCGCCATGGCAGCCAACCTTTTTGGAATCTGGGAATTTGATTGGACTTCTAGCCAAAGCTCCCAAAACCGTGCAAACAGTCCCTTCCTACGCGAAATCCCTACTGGATTTTTATCGGTACTCGTGGCCTCCCCTTGTACGGCGCCTTTTATGGGAGCGTCTTTAGGCTATGCTCTGACTCAGTC
>JAUHWN010000053.1 GCA_030424665.1 Bdellovibrionia bacterium
TGAAAATAAATGTGCAGGTAAAAACTCGAAGTAAAAAAGAAGGGATTGAGAAGGTCTCTGAGGTCGAGTATGTCGTGAGAGTTAATACCCCTCCAGTCGATGGGAAAGCCAATAAACGAGTCCTAGAAATTTTGGCGGATTACTTCAATAAGCCACCTTCGACCATAAACTTGGTGCGCGGAGCAAAGTCCAAGCTCAAAGTCTTTGAGATACCAGATAATTGAGGAAAACCCACAAAAATAATGCGTGTGTGCTACCATCAGGTGCCTGGCACCTCTAGAATATTAGGGTGGGATATTCCGATAAGAGAGTGATTTTACGACCCGAAGGGGGAGGCGAGTGGCATATTCGTCTTTTAGACAATCCATTTGTTGAAGAATGGTTGCAACACCTTGAGCGTTGTATTGAGCTGGATCCCAACCCGCAACTTTACAATAAAGACGTCCTTGAAAAAGACCCCTTTATTCCGACAAAGCACGAAGTCATTGAGCGTCTCAATAGCGCCCTTGAAGAACTAAATAGAGACTTCAATTTTAACTGCCCCTTAAAGGCCCATAAAGATATGGACCGAGATACGACTAATGCTCTTCATCGAGCATTTACCACCGCCTTTCTGACTAAGAATCGTTGGCAAATGGACGGGGAGCCCCAGTTCGAAGTTCCGCCCGAAAAAATAGACCGTTTTTCTTTTTTGACAGAAGAAATCAATTTTGCTGTGCACGACTTTGAGAACTTTCTTTATCCCAATGACCGTTCCGAGCAAATGAGTCGGTTTGCTCCGAGGCACGTTTATAATCTCTTGCTCTTAGAATTCAATAACAAAGACCATACCAATCAAACTAGAAACGACATGTTTCGCATGATTAAAGAAGAGCACTATAAGTATTTTTCGACGGAGCACAATGTCTTTATAAAAATTGATATTTTAGGAAAAGATCATCTTCAGGCTTTTCTCGATAAGGACGACCCCAGGTCTTGGGATGTGACCCATAACGTAATATACACGGGTGGAATTGAAATCGATCCGTATAAGGGGAGAACCTTTTTTAAGAAGAGTTCTATTTTTAAAGAGTGGTTGAGTTCCTATGATCTTGAACCCAGTGAATCCATTTGTGGTTACATGCCCATTGGTGATATCGAAAAAAGGGATCGTTGGGTTTCTCTAAGAGAGTCGACAAAAATTGAGATTGTCGAAAGTAAAGAAGACTTTAAAGAGATCAAGTACTTTTATTTTCCGGAGTTGATTGAGCACCTGGAAGTTCACCCCTATCTCGATTTAAAGGTAGAGTTTGATCACGAGGCCTGTTTTAAAGAGGCCGAGGCTTTACTTGATGAGTACGTTGTTCATCGCGGGCAAGAGTTTTCTGAGGACGAGGCTCGGTGGATGAGTCTTCCTTTGCGGGCCTACAAAGGGCGAAAAGAAAATACTCTTTTTCACACAGAGTACACGGACTCCGACGACCCTTACTATGCATTGACGGAAGTAGCGGTTGAGTGCCCAGAAACACTGAAGTTTATAGAAAATCTCACCAATATTGATTCCTGTAAGCGCATTCGATTCATGCTTCTGGAGCCGGGAGCGAAGATTAAGGTCCACAGGGATTCACCGGATGGGAGTCCCTGTCTTTCCTTAAATATAGCGCTCAATATGCCCCAGGGGTGTGAATTTGTTATTGGCACCGATAAGGACGGGAGCCATAATCGCTATACCGAAAAGATTCCCATGACCGCCGGCTCGGTTATGTTAATAAATGTGGGCAATTATCACTATGTTGAGAATAATTCAGAGCAAAATAGAATCCATATGATTATAGACGGACCGACCTATATTGATCGCCAACGTCTAATACAATTGGCCGAAGAGCAGAATCAGTTTCCATCGCCAAAGGCCCGCGTGCAAAGACTTATCAACAAAGTTGCTACTTCGGGCCGAAGTTGGGAGCAAATCGAAAATTATAAAACCGAGTGGTACCGCCACTCCATGGATCGCGATATTTTGGCCGAAATTTTTCAAATTGTGATTACTGTTCCAGAAGTAGAGCTCAACGGGGATGAACTCGAAAAAAGTCTCAATAACTTTAGTTATGCCAGTCTTTTTCCTCTTCACCATAAAACGGTCAAAGAGTCTCAGCTCGATCAGTTTCTTAAGGATATCCCCGAGAGTGACGATCGTTTTGTTTTAATCGTTGGTGCTGGTAGTTTCTTTTTCGAAGTGTATCACTTTTGCTATGAGGTTCTTCGAACCATTGCCCAAATGGAGTCACAAGACGTTGGCCTTTGCGGGCATATAATGAATCGTGGGGGAGAAAAGCTCCCTTTTCTACACGAGCAATTTGCTATTCTAGATATTAGAAAATATCGGCAATGGAGCCGTCCTTCGTTTGGCTTGCCGGAAAAATTCTATGACTTTGAAATGACTGGTTTCGAAGTCAGTCCTGAAAATGTTCACGATGACTATACACCTTTGTGGCTTAAACCCACCTGTGACAAGAGTATTAAATCCGGAAGAGCCTCCCTGGCCACGGAAGTCATTCATAGGAGTTTAGAGTCGGGGAGAGATGTCATTAACTTGGATGGAGATTTGCGCAAAACAAAGGACTTCTCCTATCCAAGAGATATTAATGGTCCGAACTTTAAAAGAGTGATTGAGCACTGTGAAAAAAAGTGGAAGTCAGAAACGGAAGTGATCTACTTCTTTAATAATGAAGATATGCGCTTGCCGCAGTTGGAGGGCTTTGAGCCCAATACTTTTGCTACGGTTTGCGCCGGATTTAAGGGGGCAACGGCTCTCTATCAGTATTTTCAAGATCGAGCCCCGGTAAAAAGTTTCATCGTGGACTATAGCCAGAAAGCTCTTGATTTTTTTAAGGAGGCCTATCAAAAAACATCGAGAGTGGAGCTCAAGGAGCATTTCTTAGCTTGGGGAGTCGAGAGTTCTTCTTTTGACTATCACTTGAATCGGGTCATTAATGAGTCCTTTGACTCTTCGGAAGAGGCGTTCTGGACGTCCATGGGACATTTAGCCCAGAGTCGCTTTCTCAACCTAGACCTAATGACGTCTTTTGAGGAGTTTACGAAGGGAATCAGTCCTGGGGACCGCCTCCTTTTTTGGACTTCAAACCCTTGGAACACAAGTTCAGTCTATTTCAGGTATTCACGAGAAGAGGTCGAGCGCCTTTATCAGGATTTTGCTCGCTCTTTGGCCAAAGCTTTAGATGCTGATTGTTATCAGCATACTTACCATCAAGAATTGATTTTCAAAAGAAATGATGAAATCCTTGGATTTGCAACTGATGGCTGTAGGGCTGGTCTGATTCGGGATTTTGAAGACTTCCAGCGCCTCAAATAATTAAATTTTTCCGGGGAAAATCATGTCTATTTTATTGAGATTACTTTTTGTCTTTTCATTATTCACCATTGTGTCTTGTCAGAGTCAGCATAAGAAAAAAGACTGCTGCCAAAAGAAGGCCAAAGCGGAATGCTGCATGAAAAAAGATAAAAAGTGTGACGGCAAAGAGTGCAAACTCGATGGCAAAAAAGCCAAAGCGGAATGCTGCAAAAAAGATAAAAAGTGTGACGGTAAAGAGTGCAAGCTTGATTCGAAGGTTTGCCAGTGCGAGGGGTGTCCAAATAAGGGTAAAGAATGTGACAGTAAAACCTGTAAATGCGCAGCTGGCCAGTGCGACGGCAAAAGTTGCAAGCACGGTGCCCATCATGGAGACCACAAACACCCAGCTGGTATGGCTATGCAACACGACTTTAGCGATGCCGAAAAATGGTCAAAGCGTTTTGATAACGAAACGAGAGACTCGTGGCAGAAGCCATCAGAGATTATAAGAATCATGGGAATTCAGTCGGGTGAAAACGTTGCTGATATAGGGGCTGGAACGGGTTATCTCGTTCCTCACCTCAGTAAAGCCGTTGGTACAAAAGGAAAAGTGTTTGCCCTCGATGTCGAAAAGAACCTCATTACGTTTATGAAAAAGCGTTTTAAGACTGAAAACCTGAGAAATGCCATTGCAGAACTCATTCCTTTTACTGAACCAGGTGAGAGAGTTAAGGAAGTAAACAAAGTGGTCATTCTCAACACCTGGCACCACATTGCTGAACGAAAAAGCTACGCGCAAAAGCTCTACGGATCTCTCGCCAAGAATGGTGAAGTTTTTATTATTGAGCCCCTTAAAGGAACGGGCGGACCCGGCCCCAAAGATAGCCATAGAAGTACTCCCAGTATGACCTCTCCAGAGCTGGAGGCAGTGGGTTTTAAATGTGAAGAAGCAAAAGAGTCATTGCAGTATCAATTTATTCTTGTCTGCCGAAAGTAATCACTCAAGGCCTAAGGGTGGCAGATGGCTGCACCAACCTCATCTAAGAATCTAATACTAAAGCAAAAATCAGGAGAGTATTGGTCGATTCGGCTTCTCGACAACCCCTTTGTCCAAGAGTGGCTGGGACTCGTTAATAGGTGCCTACAGATCGATTCTCACCCACAAGTTTTTAACTTCAATATGACAAAGAGTCTTTGTGAGACTCGGCCTACCCGCAAAGAAATTGCCAACCGAATCAATTCAGCGGTTAAAGAGTTAAATCGAGACTTTAACTTTAATTGCCCCTTGCGCGCCCATGAAGGGATGGGAAGGGACATAACGAATGCTCTTCACCGAGCCTTTACGACTTCGATTCGAACCGATAATCGCTGGCAAATGAATTCAGAGCCGCATATTCAGATCTCTCAAGACAAGAGAAGCCGTTTTCTATTTTTGGCCGAAGAAATTAACTTTGGAGTGCACGACTTCGAAACTTATCTTTTAGATAATGAACCTGTCGCTGAAATGCTGAAATTTGCTCCTTACGATGATCACAGTTATATGATTTTGGAGTTTGATAACAAGGCCGACACAAATACCACTCGCGAAGACATGTTTGGCGAGATCAAGGATGAGCACAAGAGGTATTACTCTGGAGACCATACCGCTTATTTGAAAATTGATATTTTAGGTAAGGACTATTTACAGGCTTTTATTGATCAAGATGACCCGAGAGAGTGGGATGTGACACCGAGTTTAATTTATACGTCTGGCCTTGAATTAGATCCCCACAATACGAGATGTCGATTTAAAAAAAGTCCTGCCTTTTTAAATTGGTTGATGTCCTATGGTATTGAGCCCAATCCCGCGGTCTGTGGGTATATGCCCATCGGGGATATCGAAAAAAAAGGATCTTGGATCTATGCGCGAGAAGCTGTAGAAGTGATCTTTGAATAGGAGAAAATATGAAAGAGCAGCACAAGCTTTGGAAAATTTATTTATCCGGTGAAATCCACAGTGACTGGCGTAATGAGATTATTAGCTTTTGTCATACGGCGGATTTGCCAGTGCAAATTTGGGGGCCAGAAATGGACCACGAAACAAGTGATGACTGTGGTGAAAAAATCCTAGGTAAAGAAACTTCGGCTTTTTGGAAAGACCATAAGGCTGCGAAAATTAATTCCATTCGAACACGAACTCTCATTAAAGAGTCGGATATCGTTGTCGTTCGATTTGGCGACAAGTATCGACAGTGGAATGCTGCTTTTGATGCGGGTATGGCAGCGGCCTTCGGCAAGTCATTGATCAGTCTCCATGATGAGGCCCTTGATCATGCTTTAAAAGAGGTGGATGCGGCGGCATTGGCTGTTGCGAGGAAGCCCTTTGAAGTCGTAGAAATTCTTCGTTATATAACAAATAATTCCTAGTTCTATTGGTTCTTTGATCTTTAATCTGTCGCGAAAGTAAAAGCTATTTAGCCCCTCAGCGCATTCTAAAAAAGAGTTGATCGATCGTGATTACCGGTCAATTTTTTTAAGGCATTTTACTGCCGACTGGGACCAGCCGCGATCGGCCTGAAATTGGCAATTGGCAATTTGTTGCCAGTTGTAGGTTTTGTTCTTTATGGCTTTTAGGCAAGAAAGTGCAGCTTGGCTATGGCCTTTTATGGCCATGGTTTCGCAAAGAATAACTGCATCGCCATCAAATGAATCGGCGGACTCGACAATTCCAACGCATTGGCTGCGGCTGTAACCATAATTGTAGTTCTTAATTTGATCGCAGACGGAGTAGGCATCGTAGCTGGCAGCATGGGCCGAGATTGAAAAAACAAGGCTAATAAAGAGATTCAACATGGGGGCTCCTTCTGAAAGTGAAGGAGTATGGAGTGGATTCGCCGATCCGTCAACGGATAAGTCATTTGTATTCTTATGCTTTTAGTCGCTAGAGAGCTTTAGTTTGCGAATAATGTGGTTGTATTGGTCAGAGATAAAGAGATCTCCAGCCGAATCAAAATAAACATCATTTGGGTAGTAGAGTGTGGCAGAAGTTCCTGCAATACCTTCTTGTTCAAAACCAATAGGGGATCCCGCTCGAGGAGTGGCCTCGAGTTGCCCAGCGACGGTACGAATTTTTCCGGTGGTTTTATCAATGCAACGAACGTTGTGGCGCCAGGTATTGGCAAAACAAATTTGAGTGTCCGTAACATCAATACCCATGGGCCTATTACAGCGAGCACTTGTGGCAAAAACTTCTTCTGAGGCACTTCCAGAAGTTCCATTATTACAAGCAATTGTGGCAACGCGACCGGGGCCGACGTCAACGATTCCAACCGATACAGTAGCAGCAGTACGATTCCAATAGCGAATTTTAGAGTTATAGGAGTCTGTTATATACAGGTTACCAAGATTATCTACAGCAATACCATTGGGGCGATCAAAGAGAACAGCACCTTCAGCTACATCCGGGCCGGAGTTTCCACTGGAACCGCAGGTTCCAAGAACACGGACGAGATCACCATCTTCTTGTAGCATCCGCACACAATGATTGGTTTGGTCGACCACAAAGATAAAATCTTCTGTTCCATCGTTATAGTGTTCAACATCGGTTGGGTTGTCCATATTAATGCTAAGAGCTGGCCCATCGCCGCCATTACCAGAAGCTGTATAATCCCCGGCGACATTTGAGATCCGATCGCCTTGTATGAATGTATTAAAGTAGATTTTTCCCGTGGTACTGGTATTCCAAATTCGGAAACTATCTCTTCGAGTGTTGAGCTGAATAACAGAACCATCGGGCATAAGATCAATACCATTGATCATATTGTCATTGGTACTGTGACTCGTATACATATAGGCATTAGAAGGAACATCATTTTGCACATCAGGATCACCTTGACCACGACCGATGACGGTTTGGATATTCCCATAGGGATCTACGGCTCGAGTTCGATTGTTTGATTTATCGATAAAGTAAAGGTAGCGATTGTCATTGTCAAAGACCACACCACCGGGGTAGTTGAAGAGGTGTTGGAGTGTCGGTTTAGAGATGTCTCCGAGGTAACCATTTCTTCCTTTACCTGAGCCGATAATGTCATTCATTTTATCGGTAGAAAGGTCGATCTCACGCAAGCGGTAGTTATTGTAGTCTGAAAAAATTATTTTATTAGCGTTTTGGTTGTCGACGTGGATGTCGTAGGGCTCGTTTATTTCGGCAATGGCTAAATCAATGTTAGTACCATTATAGCCTCGGCTCGGAGAAATTCTTCGTGCCTCACCTGGGTCGACAGTAAGACCATCTATAACAACAGGAGCACCTGAATTATTGGCCACATAAAAGCGGTCATTACCCCGTGAAGTATAAAGAATGAGATCGCCAGTCTTAGTGACACCTGTAATGTTACTAACTCTCATTGTTTGCGGAATTTCATCATCTTCGTTTCCGGTATTACCATCACCAATGATTCTTCGAACTGTATTATCCGCAACTACGATCGGTGTCGATGCTGCCCAAAAAGTAACGTTTCCGCCAGATTGATTGATGAATCGGATCTGGTGATTTTCATCATGGGCGACATAGAGGCCATCGGCATCGGCGAAAACATCGTAGGGCCGACGCGCTCCTGCCAGAGTCGGATCTCCACTTTCTCCATCAATATTACCACCACCGTCGCCATAGACGACATAGGCCTGATCCGTGTTGAGGTCCCATCTGCGCACCATATTGTCAGAACGGCATGCGATATAAAGATCACTGAGGTAAATGTGCATGCCAGCTGGATTATCACAGTCGTGATTGTAGGCGACGTCACCATTGGTAGTACTTGAACCGTACCCCATTCCACCAAAGACAAGTCCGTTGTTATCAATATACTTAACGCGACTTCCTGACCATTCAGAAACAAAAAGTCGTTTTGAAGGAGCATGGTAGGCACAACCCCTTGGGTCGTTAAGTGCTGATTGGAGAGCAACACCATCTCCTCCGGATGCAGCCTCTCCTGTTCCTGCAACAATTTTTAAGGTTCGAGGAGAAATGCTCACGCCGAGTCGACTGTAGGTAGTCGTTGAACTTCGATTGTAGTACCAAACTACATCGTTTTGGTAATCGGTCATAAAAATATTTCCGACGTCATCTTGGCAACTAGAAATGGGGCGAATGCGTTCATCGTAGAGTGAATCGTCAGGGGTAATGCCATCACCGATGTTTGGGTTTCCGGCATAGGTGCATATTTCATCTTGGCTTAGGTTATTACAGGCGTCCGGAAAGTGATTCACTTCGGTCGCAAACGTAAGAGTGTCTGAAGCTGTTCCGTCGCTTGCGACGACCTGTACATTAATCGAACCCACATCAGAAACGGCTCCGGTCAGAACAGCAGTGTTGTCAGTTCCCACGAGATTCACAGAAGGAAGTCCGTTGAGAAGCCATGTGTAGGTGACGACATCATCTTCATTGGGGTCTGTAGCAGAAACTGAGAAGTTAATCGTAGAATCCACAGAAACTTTTTGGGTTCCGGAAATTGAAGTAGAAAGGACGGGCGCGCCATTTACTTTGACATCCCAGTCAAAGCGTTCGGTCTCAACACCATCTTCAACAATAAGTTCAAGTGATTTATCTCCAGGACTGGATCCAGCAGCATCGATTATGAAAGATTGCTGTTCACCTTTGCGTTGTTGGACCCCATCGAGAACCCATGTGTAGGTGATGGAGCGGCCCAAAGGGGCCTTGGCTGACGCAAAGAAGGTTTGGCTATTTCCGATTTCAATGACAACGTCTTTGCCGTTAGGGATTGTTTCTGTGATTGTGAGATTGTCCACATCATTTTCGATAGGAGTATTATTACCTTCATCGGTAAAGGCAAAGTCGTTCGATTTTTTACAGGCGGGTCCTGTAAAAACGAATATCAAAAGAATGAATAATAGTGACAGACTTCTCATATAATTCCCACAAACGTGTACATAGTCTTATCGGTAAGTAGGGCCCTAATTGAAGTAAGTAGTTAGTATTGCCATGGAATCTTCACAAATTGCCGCCAAAAGTCGCGAAAGTTTCTACTTATGAAACAATAGCGCCTCGACTTTGGTTTTCATTTAAAGGAACTGTCCCATTGTCCTGTATAGAGACACTACAGATATGTCGAAAAATGAGCGAGGTGTTTTATGAGTATAAGAACGCAATTATATTTATTTTTCGTGGTTTTGCCACTTCTTCTAACGACAGCCTGTCAGTCAGGTCAGCTCGTTGTTACAAGTTCGCCGAATGAAGCTGACGTTTATTTGACCGAAGATGGCGGCGCGCGAACCGCCCTCGGAAAAACACCTCTTAAGATCGATTCAAAAGTTCTTAGCTCGGCCTCGACTGATAATATTCGTTTGGAAGTCGAAAAAGACGGCTATCATGCAAAATCAGTTTTACTACCCACACCTTTTTTACCTTCCGAATTTTCATACTCTGCCAAGTTATCTGAGGTTTCGGTCCCACAAAAGTGCAAAGACATCAATTCGAGTCTTAATGCGCTAGCAGAGGGTATCGCCGAAAGTCAGTCCTTTATTGCCTCGAGAAATTTCTCAATGGCAGAAAGTCGACTCATGAGATTGGTCGTAGAGTTTCCTAATGTCTCAGTGGTTTATGGGTTACTTGGAAATGTCTACTACTTACAAAAAGACCTCAAGCGAGCCTACGACAACTACATAAAAGCTTTTAGCCTTAATCCCGACAACCCTAGAACTGAAACAATGGTCAATAAGCTAAGGTCTTTGGGTGTTGATCGTCTTCCGGCAGGTGGAGGGCAAGAATGAACTTTTTAATCGGATTATTTATATCAACAGCTTCGATTATTGCTGCGATTATTCACCTGCAGACAGGATTTAGTAGTTATTACGATTTTGTCGCAATTGCGGTTGTTCTCGGTGGTACCTTTGCCGTGGCCATAATTACATTTCCTTGGAAGAACTCCTCAGAGTTGTGGCGGCGACTCGGACATCTGTTTTTTAAGAAATCAACGAATCGAAAGCTTCTTTTGTCGCAGTACTTCGGGCATATACAGAACTATGCTCAGACGCGAAGCGCGCCTGAGATCAAAGTCAAAGATCTCAAGGATGAAGTCATTCGCGATGGTTTTGAGCTCGGTTCTCTTGGCTTTACGTCTGATAAAATTCGATCCATTTTAGAAGAACGAATTTACAGATCATCGGTAAGGACCCACAAACTTGCCAATAGTATTCGCTCGTTGGCTAAGTACCCTCCTGCATTTGGTCTTGCCGGTACGGTTCTTGGTCTTATTCACTTGATGCGTGGTATTTCTGAAGGAATGGATCCGGCGGAAACTGGTTTTCGAATGGCTATTGCACTTCTGGCGACATTCTATGGTTTGATTGTGTCTAATATGATTGTCAATCCAGCGGGTGAGAGTGTGCAAAAGTTTGGTGAAGAAGATGAGGCTGAAGCTGAAATAGCTCTTGAAGCTGTCATCTTGGCGATCGAACAAAAATCCCTTCTTGAAGCTCAGGAGTTATTGAACTCCCATGTGCCTCCTGGAGACCGTGTTGATATCATTCATCAGAGGATGCAAGAGTCAATGGCCGAAAGCGAGGCTGCTTAGTGTCCTTGAGAAATCGAAAAAAGAAATTACATGAAATGTCTGTCGACTCTGAGGGGAGTTGGGCCATTAGTTATGGTGACATGGTCACTCTTCTATTGGCATTTTTTGTTCTTTTCTTTTCGATTGACCAACAAGAAATTAATGCAGAGAAACTCGCCCAGAGTTTGATTAGCAATATCGAAGACCTTGGTTCCCACAATTCCGGTGGCGACGACGCGAGCCTGTCAGTCGGTGAAGAGCCAAGCAAGTCCGATGTGAGCGAGAAAATCGTTGAAAACTGGGGAGCAGAAGTCAGTAAAATTGGTGACCGTATTGTTGTTGATTTCCCCGGTATTGTCTTTTTTGGAGTAGGAGATACAAAGCCCACCAATCAAGGAAAGAAAGTTTTACGTGAGTTTGTCAGTAAGTACATGCCCTATGCTGGAAAATATCGATTGGGAGTGAAAGCCTATACTGACAATCGAAAGGTGATTCAAAAGCCTGGAAGAGCTTTTAAAGACAATTTAGAACTATCGGCATTGAGAGCGGTTGCGACCATGAGAATTCTGCAAAAAGCTGGAGTGCCCCTCAATCGAATGGGTTTAGCTGGGTATGGTGTCCTAAACTTACAACCAGAGTATGTCGAACAATTGCCTGAAAAATATCGTGACCTGGATCTTCGAGATTTGGCGAGAAAGGTCCTACTAATTATTGAACCAGAGCTAGGTGGTAGTAAATGAAAAACATGAGAGTACTTATCTACTTTATTGGTATTCTTTTTTCGGTGACATTGGTGGCCCAGGAGTCTTCACGCCACCCTCGGGTTTTAGAATTAGAGGATTACTATAAAGATAAGGCGAATCGAATTCTTTCAAATCGATTCAAAGAAATGCCTTTTTTGATCACAGTGCGCATCGACCCTTTAAGAAGAACATCTGGTAACGATGAATATCGTCCTAAAAATGAAACTCTTCCATTCTTTGATCTCGAATATGAGAATATTAAAGATGAGTGGGATGATCCAACGGCATCACTTTACAGTTTAACGAACCGAATTCGCAGTGCGACGGTTAATGTGATTATTCCCGAGTCAATATCCGAAGGAGAGTCAGCAGAAATTAGAGAAGCACTGATTCAAGATCTTCGCCTCATTCCAGGTAGAGATCGTGTCCAGCTTTCGAGACGTCGTTGGGGGAGTCAAATTGATCTTGAAATCTATGGGATGATTATTGGAATCACTATCATGGCATTTTTATTTGGTCTGTTTTTGATTCAACGTCTTTCAATTGGTAAGCTTGTTAAAGCCCTTTCGATCATACAGGATCAGGTAAAGAGTCAATCGGACAAATCCCCTTCGGCACCAGTTGCGCCTATGACCATGCCACAAGCTCAGACGGCAAATACACCGACTCATACTGGTGCGGGAATGGGAGATATCCGACTCAGTGATAATCATAAGACCCGTGAGATCTTTAGACAGAGATTAAGTGACTTGGTCGTTTCAGAGTCATTTCCGAATATCGAAGATATGCAAACTCTTGAAGAATTGGCGACAGAGAATCCGAAACTCTTGGGAGCCTTTCTAAACGAACTTCCTTTGGGCGATCAACGTCGAATTTTTTCACTGTCGAGTGGCCAAGAGTGGTTTAGCGCCTACGCGGATCCGGGAAGTGTCGATTATCAAACCCTCGATCTTATTGAGAGTTTGTTGCGCCATCGTCCAGAAACTAACAATCGAAAGTTACAGGACTTGGTAATTCAAGTTTGGCGTCTCGGTGACCAGAGTGCTCAACTTTTAAGAGACTTGGACCAGGATGTAGCGTTTTCGATACTGTCAGAGATGCCGAAATCTCTTTCTGTTCCGATCGGTCGAAGTGCTTTTCCAGGTGCTTGGGGAGCCCTTCTCGATCCGAATAAGACCTACAAACAATTGACCGAGAAAGAACTCGATGAAGCCATGGAAAAGGGACTTAAGCTCAAACCGAAAAATTCTATGAAAGAGCTAAAAGACTATATTCGAGATCGCGACCTACTTCGATTCTTGAAGAAAGCTACTGTCGCAGAAGAACGAGAAATCTATACTGCGGCCAAAGGGGCCTTTTTAGAGTATTTACGGCCGCCGTTTTTTCGTGTTCTCGATGCCGATGCTATGAATCTTTATTTGGTATTTGTATCATTTACGGTCGATGATTGGGCCCTCGCACTTTTTAATATTCCTAAAGATGAGCGACAGGCCATAGAAAGCCTATTTTCGGAGAAACAGAGATTTTTGTTTTTGGAAAAAATGAAGCAGCTCGATGAAAGTCGACCAAACGAGTCGGCAATTGGAGCGATTCGAGAGCGCATAGCCGAAGTGTATTTTGAAATGGTGAGAAGAGAAGAACTCGCGGGTGAGTCAGCCAATGAAAAAGCAGCTTAGTATTTGGCTTTTTAGCCTTACATTTTTAGCAACAGCACAAGCGTCTGCGAGTAAGTTTGACATTCTCGGAGGATTCTTTTCGCTGTCGGCAAAAACCGATCAAGCTGAGGGAGAGTTTTCTAATTTTGGATCTTACCGGGTGAATTATTTGACGCCTGTTCACCGGCAAATTGAATTTGGTTTGGGGTACTCGGTAGCCATGTCGAGCATCATAGGTGGAGATATGGCATTTGGTTTTGACTTGGGTCTTTTTTATTTTCCGATATCGAGTTCTTCTGAGTATCGATCCAGTTCTGACGAAGCCAAACTTTACTTTCAGGAAATATGGCGCCCTTTTATATCAGCTTCGTTTAACCAACGACAATTTCAGTCAGTAGATGCCAATTATGCAGGGTATAGTTTTGGAGCTGGAGTTGAGAGAATTTTTAATCAAAACCTCAACTTAAAGGCCGAGATGCGACTTCTCTTTCTTTCCGGGGCTCAGAACGGCGAGGCCACGCAAATAGATCTCTTAACGGGCATCAGTCTACCATTCTAATATTTATTTAATTTTTTGTACTAATGTGAGACGAGCCGCTCATCTAAACCCCTTAATTTCAAGGTAATTTTATCGGACAAATTTATAATCACTATGAACTTCGGCCTGCATTAGACTGATAACAGGTTGAAGGGGAACCTTTCTATGAAACGTGTGGGCCTATTTTCCATTATTATTGCCTTAGTCGGTTTAGTCTTGAGTTTTCAAGCGTGTGAACCGTCTGATGGTAATGGTGGACCCTATACTGGAATCAGTGTTGGTGATGGCAATGGCGGACCCTATACTGGTATCCAAGTCGTCGCCCCCGATCAAGTGGAATCGGGTGTTGCCTTTACCGTTCGAGTGAACTCAAGTTATGATACGGTACAATTTAGAATAGCCCAGGGCACCGCCTGGATCGCCGATCGGATCGACAGTAATTCTGTGCTCATTGAAACGGCTGCCGATTACCTCGGTAGTATTTTTGTTGATATTCTTGTGCAAAGCCAAGTTGTCGAAACCATAGAAATTCGCGTAGTCTCTCCACAAACTGTAGACATTGGTGCGAGACATTCGTCTTTTGGTTACCCCATGGTCGTTTCTGATAATTTAATTTTTGTATCTGCCCAAAGAGCTCCCAATGAAAGCTTTGCAAAAGCGGGTCAGGTTTTAGTATTCGACAATTCTAGTTTGGAGCCTCAACTGATTCAAACAATCTCCAATCCTTCTACGGATGAAACCAGGCTCTATTACGGACAAAACCTAGCCGTCTATCAAAGGAAACTTTTTATAAGTTCAGCCCTTTACAATCAAGTGGACGTATATGAGTTTAACTTAGGGTCTGGACGATTCGAACGAGTTCGTACACTGGCTCCACAAGGAGAAACACGCTACGGTTGCAAAATCTTGGTTCACGGTAATCGCCTGTATGTCGGCTCCTATGGCGGTGGTAGTACAGGAAAAATATATATTTATGACATCGATCAAGGATTTTCTTTGGAGGAAATTCTCAGTGCTCCAGCCAATTATCGTGAGTTTGGTCGGAACTTTGATATTAGCAATGATCAGCTTTTCGTAAACTCTTACAGGTTCGAAGCAAGCGATCAGGATGCTGGCCCTGAAAGAAGATACGGAGCCATGCATGTTTACGATTTGCCGACACTCGAAATTGAACAAAGTATTGTACATTACTCTGATAAGAGTATTCACTGGGGCAAAGTTTTCTTAGCCCACGATGACTTTTTATTTATTAAATACCGCGAGCAAGATGAAAATGACGGAACTTGGAGACGGCACATCGACGTCTATCAAAGGAGTTCAGGCGCAAACGGGCAATATACGCGCTTTCACGCACTCAACGACCCACAGGGTTCTGATATAGATCACCATTTTGCTCGATCTATGGTGGCCGATGGAAACAGATTATTTGTTGGCGCACCCAAAGGAGATACTCCGCAGGCGACAAACAGCGGTGTGGTTCATATTTTTGATAAGGACCCTTCGTCTGAACAGTGGAAGTATAGTGGACTCATTGGTCCTAACTACGATCTCCATGAAGTTGTTCGAGTCATGGGATTGGGTCTTTACATTCACGATGCAGAATTATTTATTTCACTTCGCGGCTCAAAGTTTGGCGAGAGTTCTTTGCCTGGGCAAATGTACAAGCTTCCGATCGATAAGCCGAATGCAAGTAATCTCCTTATCGAAACCGATGGAAACTAATCTTTGAGGTGTTTCTTATCTAAGAGATAGGGAGCACCTAATGCCAGCCCACCGATCAGTAATGCTATACCAATATAGACTGGAGCCAAGTGAAATTGGTTGACGTAGCCGATATCGAGATGGACCCAGAGGGTGATTAGGTAGGGTGGAAAGCCAGAAAAAATATATACCCACCAAAGCCAGGAACGACCTCGTTCGAAGCCGTGTAGTGCGCTCATAAGTATGCATATTCCAGAAGACACGAGCATTCCTCCAAATGTACAGCGATCATGGGCTATGAGAGGAACTAGATTTTTGTGAAAAGCTCGTATAAGGTCGCTTGGTTGCCCTAGATACTCCAGATCTTGGGGTACAAAAACTTCTGTAGCACCAAAATATGTGATAACGAGTCCGGCGAGGATGAGCCCAAGCCCCTGGGTGACGAATAGAGCCTGGCTCCATAGACTCATTCGCCAAACGCGATCGTTCTTAGGACTGGGCTTATTGACCTTCTTTAATTTGGGTAGGTCTGCGTACACGCAAAGGAGAAAAATCTGCATGAGGCAGGCCGTGACAAAGGCGTGGAAGACATCAAAGTAATCGTAAAAGAGAAAGGCAAAGAAATTGATAAACCCAAAAAGAGCCGAATAACAAACGGCTTCTTTAGCCCATTTTTCACCTCGTCGCATAGAGAACCAGGCAAAACTCGAGTATAAAATCCCGATGGCTATCATGGTTCCCGCCAATGTCACTCGATCGTGAACGAGAAAGTGGAGGATTTTTTCGTTGAGATTTTTGATTTGTTCTAAGCTGAGCTGAGTGCCTACTTCGTCGTAGGGAAGAAGAACCTTGTGGTGGGCAATGAGCCACGCAATGATTCCGCCGGTGAACATTGCTATTCCAAGTGAGAGGCCATAGAACCAACTCGAATGGGTAGGGCGCATTTTTTCTTTAGAGAGGGTTTCATTGGCGATGAAACTATTATTTAGGCGTTTGGGCAGGCCGGGTCCCGAAATTTTAAGGGCTTCGTTAATAACAAAATGTTTAATGCCACACTCTCTAAAGGTTCGCGCATCTTCGGGCTCTAAAACCGCTGTTGCAAGAATGACAGAAAAACCTCGATCCTTTAACAGAACGATTAGATCTTCAATTTTCTCTTTCTTTGCGTCTGCGCTCCAGGAAAGTTGAATCCAGTCTATACCGCAGGAGTTCAAGTAGTCGAGATCAGCATCAATACTTTTTCGTGTATCGATAGTGTTTGCCGGAAGGCTAAAGATACAATGAGGGGCTGTCAGTTCAGGTTTTTCTTCTAAAATTTTAGAAGAAGCAGCACTTCCCAGGCGAAAAACAGAATTAGATTCGATCCACTGATTTATGGAGATTGTGTCGTCAATGACCGGGAGGCTTGGTATGTCCTGATCCAAGCCTACGTCATCGGAATTATCGACACTGGAGATACTGACTTCTTGATAGGAGATACCAAATTCGTTAAAGGCCTTTTTAGCGCGAGCCCTGGGGTCCACCGAGCGTCCTAGTGCCACAGGACTTTTTAGTTGGTAGTTAAAAAAATCATAGGCGAGTTTTTCGTGGGGTTCCATATGCCCCATCAGACGAATGATTTGTCGGCCAACTCCATTGGAGCCTAAAAAACCCAAGGAGCCGAGAACGACAGATTGAGCACTCTTCTTAGGGAGAGCATTGAGACCATATTTAATTGAGGTGTGATAACTCCAATCAGGCATAACTAAATAAATAACTCCATAGATAGGGCGTCGAAGTACTGCCCATTCACTTTGCGATATTTGTGATTGATACCAATATTTTTAAAACCAAATTTCTTATAGAGCTTAATTGCGGGAGCATTGCTCGTGTAAACAGTTAACTCAACTTTTTCGATCCCGGGAACAGTTCTTACGTGCTCGAGAGCCTTTTCGATGAGTCTACTACCGAGCCCTTTACCCCGATGCTCTTTCAATATTCCCATACCCAAAGACGCTCGGTGCTGGTGATGGGCGAACTCCTTGGGGAAAATATCGATCCAGCCAACGACTTGATTACCAGATAAAGCGTAGTAGCCCGGTAGCTTATTATCAATGAGCTTTTTCTGGAAAAAACTAACTTTCTCGAGAGAAGGAGGTTCAATCATTTCGAGGTAGATGCCCTCAGCTGCAACGTTTGTTAGGGTTGAATGGAAACTCTTAAAGTAGGATTCTTCGACATAAATGATCTTAAAATCTGACTCAAGCTCAGCCATCGACACCTCTTGAAAACGCTAGCTGGTCTCTTTCTTCTTGTCTAGAAGAAACCGTGCGCCAATCGGGATATGGTCAGAAAATTTACGCCATTCATCGGCTCCAAATTTCATTGATTCGAGATACTCAATATCCTTGTAGAAGACATTATCCAATTTGAGCAAAGGCAGAAAGCTGGGAAAACTCGCCTGTCTTGAGATGGCTGACCAGCCCTCATTCTTCATCAGAGCTTGCAACTTTGAGTTCCAGTCATTGAAATCTCCTGCAAAAATCTTGGGGCCTTCGAATTTCGCGACGATTGTATTCAATTTATTGAATTGTTTGTTTCGTCCCCATTGGGTCAAGTCCAAGTGAGTGCAGAAAAGGTGAATGGGACCAGTCTCTGGGACATCTATAAGTGCATAAAGAAGTCCTCTTTGTTCAAGAGGATGGTTGCTCAGGTCAAAGTTTTTCCATTTAAGGATGGGGTACTTAGAGAGAATGGCATTTCCGTGGTGACCTTTCGGATAGACGGCATTTTTTCCGTAGGCGTAGTGATCCCAAATTTCGTCGGCAAAGAATTCAAGAGGATCGAGATCAAAGGAATCTTCATGATTCTTTGGGTGCATGCCGTGAATTTCTTGTAAGAATACGACGTCAAAGTGATGTTCTTTAATTTTTTCTTTGAGATCATCGAGTCGATAATTTCGTTTTAAAAGATCAAATCCCTTGTGAATATTGAAACTGAGAATCTGTAAAGCGCGATCCATTACATCCACCGTCTGAAAATTTTGAGGATAGTCCATATGAAGGCTCTCAAAAAGACATTCTGCCGATAGCCTTTAGTGATTGCCTTGGCATTTTGAATCCCTTCTTCAAAATGCTCCTTTATCGCGAGTAGCGAGTCTTTGTCGTCAATTGAAAGGTCGACTTCAAGGTCTTTGAGGCGACTTCTGTAGTTGAAATTAGAGGTTCCAAAGAGAATTCTTTGGTCGGCAACGAGAAACTTCTCGTGCAGAGGTGTTTTTTGGTACTCATAAATCTCGGCCCCCCAAGAAAGGAGTTTTCCATAGAAGTAGCGGGTGACTTGTTGAGATAGCCAAATGTCTGATATCTCTGAAAAGAGAAACTGAAGTTTTACTCCCTCGCCCAGTTTTTTTCTAAAGAGTCTGAGGTGCCTTGGGTCTGGCAAAAAATAGGGAGTAGCAATGAGAATTTCCATTTTAGAATTTTCAATAAGGTCCCTTAGAAATCGATTTTTTCTCTTGCGATGACTTTTATCGTGGTTGCTTATAATATGCTCGAAGAGAGTCGTTCTCGTCACCTTTTTGAATTTGCGCAAGAATGGATTTTTCGCATAGGCTTTTATCAATTCAAAGAGATCACAGAATTCACTGACGAGTTGCTTTGACTCGCTATAATAACTCAGTTCACGCCAGTTGAGTGCCTCGTCGTGCATATTACGACTCCCAGTGAGTATCTTTTGCTCATCAACGATGACGAGTTTGTGATGGGACCTTCGATTGAGGTTCCAAACGGTCCACAAGAAATTTCTAAAAAACGTTGAGATTCTTGAGCGAATTTTTCTGAGAACCCTTGGAGTCGGGTGGTAAACCCAGAATTCGATGGGATTCAAGGAGAGGATGTCTTGGCATTGCTCAATATAATTCTCGCTACCGAAACCATCGAGTATGATTTCGATGGACACCCCGTTCTGGGCCTTTTTTTGCAGAAGCTCCGAAACCCGCTTTCCGAGAGAGTCGTATTCCCAAATATAAAAGGATAGTGAAATTTTATTTTGAGCACTCTCAATGAGTTCAATGAGGAGCGCTTCGTAGGACTTAGAATCAAAGATGAACTTATCTTTGTCCCCCATAGCCAACTAATTTTTAGCGAGGAGGCGAGGCCAAACGAGTACCGGGCGCTTTGATGTGCGAACCACTTCTCGAGTGATGCTACCAATCAGCAAAGTCTCGAGACTGTCGGCAAAGCTCGGCATGGCAATAAGGTCACACTTATTACGATCGGCAAATTGGTGGATACCCTCTGCAATTGAGAATGGGCCTTCGTCCATCAAAAAACTGGCTTCAACGCCTTTGTCTCCGCAGTCCGTAGCGAATTGATCCCCCTTTTTCTGGGTTCTGTCTCTTGTTTCAGTCATATAATTGTCGAAAGAAACAGGACTACCACCAGTAAGAACACTGATCCCCGATGTGTAAACTGAAATTGGATTTGAGACTTTTGAGTAGATGTCTACTTTTTTACAAAAATTAGCGGGGCTTTCTAGATATTCAAAAAGATTCTCTTCACTCTCTTTACTGAGGTTACTCGGGTAGAGAAAGTGCTCTATTTGCTTGAGTTCGGTGCTACCTGGAGGAATCACTATCACGGGTCTTTTCGAGCTTAAGAGAAGGCTCTCGGCAAAACTTCCCAAAAAGAAGGTTTCGATTTCGCCGCGGTTATGGGCGTTAGTAATGAGGTAGTCATAGCCAGACATGGCTTCGAGAAAACTAGTGACATCTTTTCGCAAAGAAAAAGAAGGTTTAATCACAATCTTCGGGTCATGTAGGCGAAACTGAGCTCCACTTTCTTCGATTTTGGATTCGCAGAGCTTCTTCATATTGGTAACAATATCGTGCGTACCCTTATCGCCCATGGCGTGCTCGACCCAATGGCCGATATCGGCTCCGACCACATAGCAGGGGGTAACGATAATATCGTGAGACTTAGCTAGAAGATTGAGAAATTGGATATCTCTCATCCGGTTTTCTGCTTCTGAAGTGAACGGGTCAAATGCCCAGCCAATACTAATACTTGAGTTTGCCATGCTAGTTAAATCTCCCTTACTTTTGGCTAAAACTAACTTTTACGCGCTGTTTTGTCACTATAAAATAGGGCCCCGAAGCCAATGGGCCAAGGTCTTGACTCCCTCTGGGGCATTCCTTCCCAGAAGTTTTCGTGACAGCATAGGGAATCAGGTAAAAAAAAGGATCAAAAATGCTTCGAAGTCGTTTTCTCATGTGGGTAATTTTCACGTTTAGTTCCATTTCCCAAGCCAAATGGCTCTGTGAGGAGGCGGCCTCTCAACGGTCCAATGAGATTATAACAACCTGCGGAATTGGCGAATCAAAGAACGAAGACGAGGCCCGAAAAAAGGCCCTAATAAATGCCTTTAAGGAATTGGATTTAGTTTGTAATCGTTCGGCGGATTGTCGGGATTTTGAGTTGAATATTGAACCTTTGCGCAATGACTGCCAAAAAAAGGGAGCGACTTACAAGTGCTACCGCGCCGTCAATGCTGAGATCACTAGGGTTAAAAAGAAACTTTCAGAAAAACCTCCAGAGAGCCAGGCGAAAAAGGCGACTGAAGAAGCGAGCAAAAGTAAACAAGTCGAGTCAAAGGCCCTCGAGAGAATTGATCAGCTCATAAAGATTTTCACCAAAAAAGAGGATCAGGAGCAGGTGAAGGTGACGGAGCGCTTCTGTGACTATCCGACCGATAAAACGTTTTCAATGTTCTCAGACTTAACAAGTTCAAAGAAAATCACAGCCGGCGCCAAGGAGGCCAAGAAAATCCCTTTCCGAGGCTATTGTCTTCGCTTTCACAGTCGATTAATGGGGCACCTCAATCGCCATAGCAAACGCAGCCCCTCCTATGAAAAGTTTCTTCTCTCCCAAGTGCCGGGCCTTACGGCTGCTCCTAAGGATCAACGCTATGAAATAATTTTAAATTTCTTTTCGCATTACGGGCCCTATACGAATGCTCAATTCGATTTGTTTTTTGAGTTTTTCCAGCGATCGAATGGCCGGGCTCATTACCGCACGAGTGGGCTCCTCTTTCATCCCGCAGGGGCGGGCAAGGAACTAGAAAGGCAAAAGAAGAGGCTCGATCGCTATATTGAACTTGCGCAAAAAAGTCGTTTGGGACGCCCCGTTTATTTGAGTTCGGACCAATCTTTTATTTACCTCGCTCGTGGGCTGAATCAGTCACGATATAAAGACCGACCGCAACTCTTTAGTTACATGATGAATAAAATCCAAAAGAATCACGACTTCAAGGACACGAGAAGTTGGACCACCCAACTGAAGAGATTCTTTTTTCAACAAGAATCCGAAAGTTTGCAGGAAGAATCGCTGGCTTGGCTCGCTCAAGTTCTTAAAAAGGCAGAGCCAAGCGATACTTTGGCCCGCTTCTACTTGGATTTCGTCAGAGAATTTTCACGGAAAGTTTCGAAACTCGATGACGAAGAAGACGATGATCTTAAGGCGATTAAAAAGTGGCAGCGGCTTAAAGATAAGTTTTTAAAGGCAAATGCTGAGCGCATTGATAGCGTATTTGCGAAAAACGATAAAAAACATTTAACGGATGATCTTTACGACTTCTGCCTCGATAATCGATTAGACTGCCCAAAGACACTCCCGAGTCAGAGTAAAATTAAAAAAATGCTCAAAAGTAAAAAGTACCAAAAAAGACTTCTTGCCCTCAACATTCTCAGTAAGA
The DNA here is from genome assembly GCA_030424665.1 of Bdellovibrionia bacterium. Classification (GTDB taxonomy): domain Bacteria; phylum Bdellovibrionota; class Bdellovibrionia; order Bdellovibrionales; family JAGQZY01; genus JAUHWN01. The sequence goes on from JAUHWN010000053.1 coordinate 22,251, forward strand.
AGCCCAAAATGGCTAAAGCTCTAGTCGAAGATGTTTTTGCCAGTCTAAAAGAAGGTCGTAAAAAGAAGAGCGGATTTTACCGCATTATAAAGCCAAGCATTGAAGTTTTATTGGTGTCCGAGACGAATCAGCCAGCGATCGTGGCGGAAATGCTCGATGTTTCTTGGGACCGGGGATTTAATTATGAGGAACTCGCCGAGCGGATGGGGGCTCGATTGGTGCCGGAACTGTTGAAGCATATTAATAAATCGAGAAACCAACTTGTGGCGATTCGCATGCTCGGGCAAATCGGGCCCTCGGCAATAAAAGCACTCCCAGAGCTAAAAAAGCTTGCTACCGATAAAAGCCACTATTCTGTTCGCGAAGCTGCTCAAAAGAGTATCGATCTTATTGAAAAACCCTAGAATCGTATCATTTTGATACGATTCTATCGTCAGATTCTGATTCATTTATAAACACTAGCCTTCTATCCGATATGATAAAGGTAGCGAGGTGAAAAGGACTATGAGGCTATTGTCTTTATGTATTGCATTCGTATTTTTACTCACGAATCAACCCATTCTATTGGCGAGTACTAAGAAGAACACTACGAAACCATCTGTAGCATCCCTTTCAAAAGAAAAAAGAGCTGCACTACGGAAAAGGGCGATCAGTCGAGTTCACCGTGCCTCTCAAGGAATGAATCGAATGAAGTCCCTTGTGCAAGAGTTAAAGGAGCACAAGACCCTGTCGCGCTTTTTTAGAAAGAGTACCCTCTTGAGAACGGGGCCCTATAAAAAACTGCGAGCGGAACTAGAGCGGGTTTTAAAGGCCAATCCCCAAGCGGGAGCAAAGAAAGTAAAGATTAAAGAACTCAGCCTAGGGTTTTTAATTCAGTCCGGGTCAGATCAGTTAAAAGTTGCCATTGATTACGCAAACCCAGGCAGTGATTTTTTTATAAATGCCAAGGCATTTACCTATGTTCCCGAGTCGGGGATCGAAGCCAATCTAATTAAAATGCGAAATCTCCTTTCTTCAAAGAATGCTTCGCTATTTGATGTACTTTTCGATGAGGCCCATGCGGCGATACCGATCGCTGTTTGGATTGTTGGCGCCTTAATTGTGGGTGGTGGTGCAGGTGCCTATTTTTACAATAGAACCTGTATGAACTATGCCGAAGTGAATCAAGCTTTTGACGGCTTGGTCTCTGATGTGGCAACCAACGAGATGTCGACCAACTGGATGCCAGAAGAATCTCTCTTCGACATCGGCCGCGATAGAGAGCTTCTCGAGTTTCAGCTGGATGGTGAAGAATACTGGGAGGGAATGCCCTTTTGTATTGGTCACGACGAAGAGGGTCTTAAAATCCTTGAAATCGCTGATCACGTCACCGGTCCTATGGGTGTTTGTCGAAGGATTGCCGAGAGAATTATCAACGAACAAAAAAATGCTGAAGGCTTAACGGCCCACGATGCACAGATGCCTACTGAGTATTTTGTCGGAGCCCCTCCGAATATGCGAATTAGGCCTACGATTACCAACTTGATTAATAGCCAATACCAGGTCGACCTAACGGCAGTCGCCGATGCCTCGAATTATGTCAATGGTGGCAATCTTGAACTCTTTCGAAGAGAGATCAGTGAAAATAGCGAGAGCTTACGGGTTTATGAAAGAACCTTTCCGACACGGAGTTGTAATAGCGAAGAGCTCGAAATATTTAATGCAAACGAACAGAGAGCGAGACCCATTCGACTTGAAAGTGGCGAACATTTAATTTTGGTAGAGCCCGAAGCTGGTGAGTGTGAAGTCTTCGCTCGTGTTCCAGCCGGTACAAGTCTATCTGATTACGACTTCGCAGAAGCGACCATGGATATTATTCCTATAACGGACCTTCCTCAAGAAGAACGTGATGATATCACCGATCCCTATTTGCGGAATCCAGCAGCTTGTGTCACAAGAGCGCTTGAGCGCTTGGTGCGAGAAGCTAACTTTGAGGCTGAAAGAACAGGGGACTTTGAACGTGCTCGTCAGGAAGCCAACGGAATCACGCCCGACGAAACTTAATTTACATTTCAAACGTTATTCGTTAGGGTCTTCTGAGTAAGGAGGACCTAATGGAATATTTGCACACAATGCTTCGAGTTTCGAACCTTGAAGAGTCTCTCGATTTTTTTTGTAACAAGCTAGGTCTCGTCGAAACCAGGCGCTATGACAACGAAAAAGGCCGCTTTACTTTGGTGTTTCTTGCCGCTCCCGGTGACCATGAGAAAGCCAAGGAGTTCAAGTCTCCCTTGGTGGAACTCACGTACAATTGGGACGAGAATGAATACTCTGGCGGAAGAAACTTTGGTCATCTAGCTTACCGAGTAGAGAATATTTATGAGACCTGTTCGACCTTACAAGATAAGGGAGTAACAATCTTGCGGCCTCCTCGAGATGGATACATGGCCTTTATAAAATCTCCAGATGGAATATCCATCGAACTCTTACAAAAAGGGGAGTCCCTAGACCCAGCTGAACCCTGGCTTTCGATGGAAAATTCGGGGAGCTGGTAGGCCTCTTCTTAGAGAATTTTGTCTTAAATCAATACGATAGTCGGCCTAGATCTCAGTTTGGCCGGTAAATGTGAAGCTATCTTTGCGCCTTTTTTCAGCATTTTATTCTATAATATAAAGTAGAGATGCTGGTGAAATTGAACGTTTACGGGAATCAACCCAAGCATTCAAACATACTTCGAGAAGAGCCTCGACAGAAAGTCGGTTCTATGGCTTTTCTCTTTGTTCTTTTAGTCCTGGGGACTTTGCTCGTCTCATGTAGTGGTCAGCCCAATAATGAAACCGACTCCGAAGATGTTCCTTCTGAACTTCCAATCCCTAGTGTGCCTGAGATTACGAGTCATGAGTCGCCCTATATAACGAATGACCCACAGCTCAATCTTTCCGGAAACTGTGAAAGCGGCCAGAGAATTCAAATTTCGGGTGGTGGCTTTTCTTTCGAAACCCAGTGCCAGGGTTCAGCCTATAGTTTTTCGATGACGGCTCCCTCTGATGGCAGTTACCTCTTTGAAGTGATTGCTGTAAATGAGTTCAGTCAAACTGCAACGACAAGCCTTGAGTGGATTCTCGACCGGCAGGCTCCCGATGCTCCAAATATTACAAGTCCGGGGCAACCCCATAGTACGGGGCTCAATCAAGTCAGTCTTTCTGGAGATTGCGAAGAAGGGGCTGAAGTTTTTATGCGCGATTTAGATTCTCTAGGAGTGATTTCCCAAGATTGTTCTTCTGGAGGATTTGACTTTACCAGTGAAATTAAGTCCTCTGATGGGGACTACGACTTTGAAGTTTATCAGGTCGACCTGGCGGGTAATCAGTCGCCAAATAGTGATTTCCGTTGGACGCGAGAGTCGGTCGTTTACTTACCCGTAAGTTCTATTCTCATGCCCGTAAATGGAACTTACGGTATTGACGGTATTATTGAGTTCACCCTGTCTTGGGATGAAGCCATGAATGTCTCAGGTGTACCGAGGCTTCCATTAAATGTTGGCGGCAGCACTCGCTATGCAAACTATGTTTCAGGGTCAGGCACGCAACATTTAGCATTTCAGTATGTGGTACAAGCAGGGGATGCGGATCTCGATGGAATATCAACTAGTGGTATACTAGAGCTCAACGGCGGTAGTATTGTGGGGGCAGTGAGTGCCAATCCCGCGCAGTTAGATGTGAATGCTGAGCTTGGAAGCCTTGCCTCGGTGATGGTCGACACTTCTTCTCCGCCGCCCGATAAAGTCGTGAATCTGGTTTCAGCTCCAAGTACTAATAATACGGCATTGAATTTAAGTTGGGCTATCCCGGCCGACAATGGTCAGGCGATTACTCACTATGTGGTTCAGTATCGTGAGCAAGGACAATCCCTTTGGTCCAACCTGAGTCCCAATCCAAATTTGAATTCAGCGACGCTCACGGGCCTTGCCGCTAATGTCACCTATGAGATTCGTGTGGCAGCAAGCAACGGAGCCCTTGGGCCTTACTCTGATATCGATACTGAAGAGATTTTCGATATTATGGGTTTTTCACCCATTGCATGGCTCGATTCAACAGATATACTTGGTGACGGTTCGGTTCCAACGGATGGAAGTCTTGTCAGTACATGGGTTGATAAAACAGCTTCGGCTCAATCGGCTACCGAGGCGGACCCAGCCAAGCAACCGCTTTACCAGCACGACGTGCAAAACGGTTTGCCGGCAGTTCGCTTTGTCGATCTCGATCGCGGTTTACAGGGAACTTTCACGCGAAATAATGGTACAGACCTCACCATTATAATCGTAGGGCAATATGATAACGGGCTCACAGACAAGTGTATGTTCGAGTTTATTGGCCCCGGCGGGGCGCGAGCCTTCTTTATTGATCGCAGGTATGCGGCGAATACTTTTTACAATCCTGCATTGACCAAGGGGAGTTTTAATATTTGGCGCATTGAAAACTCCGGTGCATTTGCTACGGTTACTGAAAACACAAACACGCAAATCTACAACAATGCGACCGACTTCAACACGGATTTTACGGGAACAGGTAACTACTATTTAGGTGACGATAGTACTGGTAACAATCGTATGACAGGTTTTATAGGTGAAATTCTCATCTTTGATTCTGCATTAAGTCCAGCTGATATATCGAAGATCGAATCCTATTTGAAAAACAAGTGGGGCCTTTAGTCGTATTAAATATGAAAGCTCCTTTCATATCTCAAACTTAATCTCATTTTGAGACACTCCCTAGACTAAAAAATAGGCTTATTGCAAGTTATTTTTTAAAATGTACTCAATTTAATCCAGATCAAAGCCGATAAAAAATGAGACGGTG
>JAUHWN010000211.1 GCA_030424665.1 Bdellovibrionia bacterium
AAGATAAAATCGACGGATACATTTACAAGCCTTTTTCTGAGGAAGCTCTTGGTCAGCTGCTTCTCAGATTAACTGGTTCAGAAGAGCAAGTCCCAACGGCAGCCTTCGCAAAAGCCTCTTAAACCAAAAATCTGCTCGAAAGGGCGTCTCAGCTATGGTAGATATAGTTTATTGCTAAATGTCTTGAGGGCCTATTATGGAAGCACTATTAGAAATTGCCGAAAATGCTGTTAACTCTATTGAGGGATTTAAAGCCACCCGCAGCGACTTTGGTTTTCCTCCCAATCCTGAATTGGGAGATATTGCCTTTCCGTGTTTTCGTTTTGCTAAAGAGCTGCGGAAAGCCCCACAGGTTCTAGCTAATGAGTTGGCCTCTGAAATCGAAAAATCGGGCGTTTTAGGCTCTGACATTGCCGTGAGTGCGGAGGGCCCCTACGTTAATTTCACTTTGAAGCCCGAGGTAGCTGCGGCAACAGTTTTTGCGAGTAGCATTCGTGAAGGTCTAAAGTGGGGGCAGGAAACTCCAAACTCAAAAGGGAACTGGGTTCTCGATTACAGTTCACCAAACGTGGCAAAACCGATTCTCGTTTCGACCTTGAGGTCGACGGCAATTGGTGGAGCTATGGCCCGTGTCGGTCGGTTTCGCGGATACAACACCATTGGAATTAATCATATTGGTGACTGGGGGACTCAGTATGGAAAGTTAGCGGTTGCCATCGAGAAATTTGGCGGTGACCTCCCTGAGAACCCTGGTATCAAGGATTTAACAGACCTCTATGTAAAGTTTCACCAAGAAGCAGAAAAGGATTCGAGTCTTGAAGATCAGGGGCGTGCTGCTTTTGTAAAACTCGAGCAAGGTGACGAGAAAATTTTAGAGCTTTGGCGTAAAGCTCGAGATATTTCACTGAGTGAATTTAAAAGAGTATACAAGAGAATGAATGTTGAATTTGAACACTATTGGGGCGAGAGTCACTATCTTGATGAGGTTCCTAAAGTGATCGCCGAACTGAAGGAGAAAAACCTTCTCGAAGAAAGTGAGGGGGCTCAGGTTGTTCGAGTCACCGATGATAAGGGTAAAGAAATTCCGCCGGCAATAATGATTAAAGCCGATGGCTCTACCATTTATGCAACTCGAGATGTGGCAGCTTGTCTTTATCGTTATCGAGAATTTGAATTTGTTAGACTCACTTGGGTAACTGGCCAGGAGCAAAAACTCCATTTTCAGCAAGTAAAAGATGTGGTTCGTAAGATGGCCTATCCCTGGGCAGAAAAGATGGAGCATTTGGCTTTCGGACTTTACCGATTCAAAGGATTGAAAATGTCCACACGTAAGGGCAATTACGTGACCCTCGAAGAAGTCATTGAACTCGCGAAAGAAAAAGTGATTGAAATAATGAAATCTCGTGAAGGAGCGGACCTCTCAATTATAGACAAAAATGCTGAAGCGATCGCCATTGGGGCCGTTGTGTTTTATGACCTGAGTGTGGACCCTTCTAAGAACGTAGAGTTTGATGTTGATAAAGTGGTTAGTTTTCAAGGAGAGACCGGGCCATATATTCAATACTCATATACTCGCTGTTTGAGCATTCTTCGCAAGGCAAAAGAGCAGTTGACTGATTGGCCACTGCCGGTACAAGCCAATGACCCTTGCCTTAAAAAACTCACCGAAGATGCTGAGGTTCAACTGGTGAAACATTTATCTTGGTTTTCTCATCAACTTGACCGCGTTGTTGAGCAAAACAAACCCTCTATTTTGGCGACCTACCTGTTGGATTTAACTAAAAAGTTTAATGCCTTTTACAAAGATCACAAAGTTATCGTCGATGACCCTGATTTGAGAACAGCCCGACTCGCTCTTGTTGAGCAAACTAGAGAAATTCTTGAGAGTGGACTCAGTTTATTGGGTGTTCCTTTGCCAGAGCGCATGTAAGATATCTTTCCAGCTCTTTCTTTGAGCTGGAAATCATATTTCACTCTAATTTCCCCCAATCTTATTTCGCTTTGTCATGCAAATCGTTGATTGCGCTCTTAAAACATGATTTGGTTTAAAGTATCTGTTTTTGTCATGGGAGGACTGAGTGCAAGGACAAAGGATGCCTTTGTGGGCACAAATCGTAATTGGGCTGATTTTGGGAATAGTTGCCGGTTGGGTACTTCGTTTTGATGCCTTGGCTGGTGTTCGGCCACCGATCATAGAATTCTTTGATGCTGGTGCCACCATCTTTCTGAGACTTCTTAAAATGCTAGTCGTCCCCCTAGTGGTTTCTTCATTATTTATGGGGATCACCAATATATCCAGCATGCAAGGCTTGGGACGATTGGGCACAAAGACTGGCATATACTATATCTGTTCGAGCTTATTTGCCATTGCTGTAGGAATGACTTTCGTTAATATCATTAAACCGGGAGTCGGTGCGAGTCTGAGCCTTGGTGAATTTAATGTTAATAAATTTATGAAGGCGTCGACAGATCCTGTGGATTTAATCACACGGATCGTTCCCACCAACCCGCTAGAGTCCATGGCTGCCAGTCCTCCCGACATGTTGGGTTTGATCTTTTTTACACTGATGTTTGCCGTTTTTGCTCTGCAAGTTGATAAGAAACATCTCAAAACTATTTCTGGCTTTATGGAAGCTGTTTTTGAAGTCATGGTTAAAATTGTTGATTTCGTCATCCGCTTAGCCCCAGTCGCCGTTCTCTTTTTAATGGGAAAATTGGTAGCAGAAAGTGATCCTAAAATCTTTGGCGATCTCTTATGGTATTTGGCGACGGTAACGGGAGCTTTGCTCTTTCACTTCTTTGTGGTCTTACCTTTGGCTTATTTTATTTTTACCAAGAAAAATCCCTACGTTTTTTTGGGGCATATGAGTTCAGCAATTCTAACCGCTTTTTCTTCGGCCTCGTCGGCGGCGACTCTTCCTCTGACGATGGAGTGTATTGAGTATAATGCCAAGATCCCCAATAAGGTGGCATCGATGGTTCTTCCTCTTGGGGCAACCGTAAATATGGACGGGACTGCTCTCTATGAGGGAGTTGCCGTAATTTTTATCGCCCAGGTTCTGGGTGTGGATCTGAGTTTCTTTCAGCAGCTTACGATATTTGGTACTGCTCTGATGGTGTCCATTGGAGCTGCGGGAATTCCCCATGCGGGACTTGTGATGATGGTCATTATTCTTGAGGCCGTGAATCTACCATCTGAAGCCATCGGAATCATATTCGCCGTAGACCGAGTTGTGGACATGACTCGTACAGCGGTCAATGTCTGGTCGGACTCCATTGGGGCGGCAATCGTCGCTGAGGGAGAATCTTGAGGGACCTTCATCGAACTGAGAGGCTCCGCCTTGGCGAACTTGAAGGGCCCATAAGCGGCCCGTCAAAATCCCCATAGGGCCCTATTTTGTGGGGCGAATTGTTAAAATCCCAATTAATTCTGAATATTTAGGGCAAATAGTGTAAAAAGGTGTGAGTCAAAGGAGCGAGGCTGTACTTTTTGGTACTCTTCGTGCTATAAAACATAGTCTTGCAATTCAACCAGTAGAGGAGGAGCTTCGTGCTTGAAACGGGGAATTCTCAAGAATTAAATAACAAAGTTCGAATCCATGAAGATGAGGATCAAGATCCAATCAATCTCGAGGACATTGATAATATCCTTGAACTTGAAGAAGAACAATATCCACGCTTTACACTTGCTAAAAACAAGGCTCGATTCTTAAGAATGGTGAGCTGGTATAAAGCAAAAGAAGAATGGTTGGAAGTCGCTCCATTGAGTGGTGTATCTAAACTCTTCAAGCAGCAGTCAAAAGAACTTGAAGGCATTCGTGCCAATAAACTTGATTATGAAATGGAACTTGAAACTGGAACCTTAACTCCAAGTCAAAGATCTTATAGAAAAGATGAGTTAAAAATGTGTAAGGTTCAGGAAATGATGGCCGTTCATTTAATTGCTAAAATGCAAATGAAAATTAAGTCAGGTCGTCGCTAGTCTTCGCCGAAATTTCTAAAGAAGGCGAAACACTTCGCCGAAACTTCAAAGACAAAAAAGTAAAAGCCATTCCCTAAGGAATGGCTTTTTTTGTTTACCCAATAAGAGACTCCCAGAGTACTCCTCCACTAGTTCTTACCTGTAGCAAACACCTATGCCTTGGTTGACGGTCACGTTAAGTCCGCGACAAGTCCCTTGTTCACAGTCATCTGAGCTTTCGCAAGCCCACATAACACTTGTTTGATTAAATGAATAGTTGTCGTACGTCGGTGTAAATTCACCGGTGTTAGCGTTAAGTACATAGCGAACGGCTTGGCCGAAGGGAAGAAGAAATCCTTCAACACAGCCCAATCCTTTTTCGCCGCTGTAAACCAGCTCGTGGCTAGAAGGACAACCGTCTCTGTAGTCGTAGTATCCACTGTTGTAGCCGTAGTTGTATCCATAGTTGTAGTTATTGTTATTGTAGGTTCGGCTATAGTTCTCAAAACCTTCGTAAGCACTATAATTAAAGTTACATCCTGAAACTTGGGTGCCTACCGATTGATTCGTCTGTTTATAAAAACAGTCTGCACTCAGTGTTCTCTCGTCTTTTTTCTTCTCACCACAATTAGTAATTAGAAGAGCCGCGAGAATCATAGTTGTGATCATTACAAAGGTACGCATGGTTAACTCCAAATAATTAGTTTTGCCTTGTATAAGAGCAAGACCGAGGCCATTTTGAGACAATTACTAAGATACTAAAAATATTAAGTTTTTAAGAGAAAGTTGGTTCTTTCCAAAAAGGTTGGGAGCTTGAGATCGTCTAATTTCTAGTAGTTTGTGGCGCATTTTTGTCCTCCACCTTGAAGATGCTACCCAAAATTAATCTTCTCTGGATTATGGAGAACATTGGTTATAGTTTGCCCTCTGGGTGTAACTTGGGAGCGGTGGTTTGCTCGTAGCTAGAGCTTTAATACTTTTTTTATCTATATATATGACTGTGGCCTGTGCTGAGAGGGAGTCTGATCCAAGTGGTATGGGTGATCAGAGGGCTGAGTCGATTGTAGCCTTGAAATCGATGCCTTTAGATTGTCAGGATAAAGACTGTTCCAATCGAGTTCTTTCCCTTGTTAATACAGATCCTCGGGCGCCGAGTGTTTGTAGTGCCTACTTGATTGATAACAACAGGGTGCTTACAGCCAGTCATTGCCTTTCACCTTTAATGATAACAGGA
>JAUHWN010000054.1 GCA_030424665.1 Bdellovibrionia bacterium
CTTCGACGCCATCCCCCATGTAGAGGTAAGTGATGTTTTCAGCATCGGTCAAAGTAACAATAGCTGGAATATCACAAACACCGCCAATGAACACACAATCGTAGGTGGCCGGTAATAAAGTGGGTGCGACCTTTCCCCAACTTTCTTGGGTGTCGATGAGCCACTGGGTTGTGACAGTTCCATTGTAGTCGAGTAAGCCACCGGTTTCGCCAACAAGCTCAACTTTAAAACCAAAGGCGTCACCGGCCATCTCTGTTCCAGAATTGGTTGAGGTTACTTTAAATCGTCCGCCTTCAGGCGTATCTGAGGTTGATAAATTGAACTCCACACCAGTTGATGAATTTTTAATTCTTGCGCCGATAATAATGCTAGATCCATGTGACGTAGGTGCTCGCACGTCTGTCGAAACTTGACCGCTGGAATTGGTTTTACCCGAAGCATTTGTTACATAGGCCCCTTTTGATGAAATCTCAAAGAATTCGACCTCGATATCTTTGACTGCATCTCCCGAAGCATCTTGGACCATTACAGTTAAAGACTCCGAGTAGAGACGATTGGGATCACCATTTTGGTTGTTACCCGACATAATTTTTAGCTCGAGACCAAGAGTGCCTGATGATACCTGATCGTTTCCTGATTTTTCTAAACAGGCGGTGAGTAGGAAAGGAAGTGTAAGTGTTAGTGCTAATTTAAAGGCTTGAAGTAATAGGGCGCCAATTGATTTGGGAATTAACAAATCAAAGGCGAAGTGAAATATAATATGTAGAATCTGAGTTATTTTTTTCAACCAACGTTCCTCAATGCACTATATAGATAGACTATCGTCGTGAATGGAGTAAACATTGAGTGGATTTCTCAAGTTAAAACGCTCGTTTCGCTGATATTAAGGTGTCTTAACAATTCTGCCGTGTTTATAATTGGGTATTGGTAAGTCGTTGTAATTTTGGATTTTTATAAAGAGGTAGACTTTATGAGTGCTGTGTTAAAACGAGAACTCGTCGAGGGAGAAAAATTTCTCAACTATCAGATCCTCAAACCTCTCGGAAAAGGTGGAATGGGCGCTGTTTTTTTGGCAAAAGATATCAATTTAGAACGGGAAGTGGCCATAAAGACCCTTTTGCCAGAAGCTGATGAAAATGTGAATCTCAAAAAAAGGTTTCATAATGAGGCAAAAGCCCTCGCTGCGCTTAACCACCCAAATATCGTAAGTATTCATAATTATGGAGTCGAAGATTCAGTGAGTTACATAGTTATGGAGTATGTAAAAGGTCGTGATCTTTCCGACCTTATACATTCCCGTGGTTTTGGCGTCTCCGAGGCTCTATCAGTGTTAAGAAGTATGGCGAGTGCACTTAGTGAAGCCCATGAAAATGGGATACTGCATAGAGATATTAAGCCCTCCAATATCGTGATTAACGAAAAGGGGATTGCAAAGCTCGTTGATTTTGGAATTGCCAAAAGTTTTAGTAATTCTGAAGACGACTTGACGAGACCCGATCGAATTGTGGGAACAGTAAATTACCTTTCTCCAGAAGTCATAATCGGCGCGAGACAATCAGTTCAGTCAGATCTCTTTGCACTTGGAATCGTCTTCTTCGAAATGTTGACGAAAAAAAATCCATTTGTATCCGAGAATCGTTTTAAGACCATGGAGAATATTAAGAATATACCTGTAGAACTGCCTGAGGATATTCGAGAAATTCTTCCAGCTCAATTTGTCCAGTTATTTAGAGACCTCGTTAGTAAGAATCCAGAAACGCGAATTAAGTCCAGTGCTGAGTTACTCAAAAGAATTGAAGATTGTCGGTTGGGGGATATTCCACATGAATTACTTATTTCTCGCAGGCCCGAGTTAAAGATTCTCAATGAGCATTCTGTGAGGATGAGGCTTTTGAGTCAGGGGTTTAAAACTAGGGAAATTGGTATCATCATAAGTTTGGCAGCCCAATTTCAAGAGCAAAATGTCAATGATGATAAAACCAGAGAACTCAGTGCCGATGAAAAGCTTTCGATTTCAAGCGGCGCTCTCGACTATGCTGTGAATCGCTTTCAAAAGTCGAAAAAAGACCTCACCTATCAAACCGGAGGAAAGCAAAAAGCTGAGTCTAAAGTATCAATAAATAGCAGCTATCTGATCTATGGGATCGGGATTGCGTTACTCGTTTTAGCGGGATTTTTTGGTTTCAGCTACTTCTCTACAGTAGATGCTGTTCTGGCCGCTCCTCCAGCCTTATCCTCTTATAAGGAGACCTCAAGAAGGGTAAATTTAACTACAGGTGCCGTTTTAGAAGATAGTATTAACTTAGTAGAATTTCCCGAAGTGATGAAAGACAAGGTTCTCTTAAAATGGAGTCAAGAAGGAACGGACGATCAAGGACTTTTAGAAAAGTCTTACAATGATTTTGTTCACGGCTTAAAAACCTTTGGCCCTTCGGGTGAAGAGTTGGAAGTAACAATCATTAACGGTGACTACAATAAGATATACCCATTAGAGGTGGGCAAAGATATGTCCTACAAATTTGTAATAGTGAGAACTGATGGGCGACCAAAAGTTGAAGGGCAAAGACGCTGCCAGGTTAAGGGGCGTCAAATGACAAAAGTTCCGGCGGGAGAATTTGATACTTTCGTCGTCAATTGCGAAGATACAGATACTAAGGGTGAAATGTTTTTTAAAGAAACTTTCTATTATTCACCAAAAGTCTTTCGCTACGTGAAGAGATCTACAGAATGGAAAGCCCTCGAAGGGGAAATGCTCCGGACCATGGAACTTGTCTCTTATAATATTCCTTAACGTCAAAGGATAGGTGTTTGCGGCCCCTTGATAGGACTCCATTGCCTTCCCAATTTCAAGATAGTCTCGAGTAAGTCTTTATACTTCACTTTTGCGGTAGCAGCGCTTTCTGAAAAATCATCAAGTTCGGCAATGTCTGGGTTTGGATTTGCTTCTAATACATAACAGTTTTGGTTTTCGTCGACTCGAACGTCGATTCTCGCGTAACCATTAAGTCCTAGGACTTTATAGGTCTTTTTTGCTATTTTGCTAAGTTTGTTCAAAAGGTCTTTGTCGATGTCAGCGTGAGCCGTCTGCACTCCTTTATTTTCACGGTATTTGGTTGAAAATTTAGCCTTTTCTGAATAGAACTCTTTAGCCGGATCTTTTGACTTTTTAAATTGAAGGACCCGAGGAGGGTATGTTTGAAGTCGGTAATTTCCTATGACACTGATAAAGTATTCAGTTCCCTTGATGAATTCTTCAGCGATGGCATCGACATTAAATTTTTCATGAATAAATTCACATCGAGCACGCAGCTCTTTTTCATTATTTACAATGGACGATGACGAGAGTCCTCGAGACGCTTCTTCGTTCAAGCACTTAACGATGAGAGGAAAGGTTTTTAAATTAACTTTTCTATTTGGTTGGTTTTTAGGGAAGACCTGAAAGCTCGGAGTTTTTATTCTGTGAAAAGAAAGTAATTTTTTTGAAAGAGCTTTGTCGCGAGCTAAAATTAAACCTTTTGGATTACATCCAGTGTAGGGGATTCCAAGGAGTTCCAAATAACTAACCACGTTTTGATCAAAAATAGCCTCACCTTTAAACTCTTCAAGGAGATTGAAAATGATGTGTGGCTTAAATTCTGTAACTCGGTCGCGAAGTTCAATAAGCGAGTCTTGTATGCCGATGACCTCGACGTTGTTTTTCGATTTTTTTAGAGTCGAGATAACATCGTATTCGGTTGTCCAGTCAATTATATCCCACTCTACTTTATCCTCATCGACCACCTCTGGTGGTATTAAATCTGGGTGGACAATCACTAGAACTTTCATTAGAGAGGAATCCTATGGTTGCCTTTAGTAATATAATTTAGAGTATGGGCTGTTAACATTCCAACTAAATCCATTCGCGTTTCTTTTTCAGAATTCATTAAATAGAGTTTTTTTTCTTGGCAACTCTGGATGATTTCTTGAAGAATTAAATTGATTGTATACTGATATTGACCGGTCCACCTAGCGACTAATTTGGCAATAGTTCTTTTTTCGGCCCGAATAAAACTGGCTGCCCGTTTTTTTCGGGCTAAATTAGGGTCTGCTGTAAATAAACGGGTGATTAATGGATCGAGATAGTAGGGTTGGTCGAGCCCCAGGTTCTCTATTTTTCTATTATAATAGGTCTTTAATTTCATTCGACTGAATTTAATACTTTCAGGTTTATCCTTCTTAGTGATTTTAGGTCTCTTACCACGAATTCCTTTCATGATTTCGTCGATGAGACGCAGTTTTTTAAGAGCATACCAATGCTTGTACTTTAAACGCCAATTGGAGGTAGGGTTGAGCCAAACAGCAAAGGTTTCCGCCCAATCCTCGTCGGGATGAGCTTGTGCATACCAAGAATTAAGATGGACGACAAACTTCTTTGAATAGGCTCGAGGTGAATAGGACTCTGGATAAGGGGTCGATGAAAGGCCAAAAAGGTTTTGTCTGGCTCTGATCATACGAAGTTTATATCCGTTGTCTATGGCATGTCCGGTTTCGTGGCGAAGAAGTTTCATGCATTCTTTTAAGCTATATCCTTCGACTTCCATCACCATTTTTTTTTCGAGGCGGGCGAGGCGATCATTGATTACATAGAAGGGAACGGCGACTCCGGGAATACCATCCGGAGAAAACCAGTCCTTAGAAACCCAAAAATGTGGTTTAAAAGGAATTTTCTTTTGCTGAAGTTCTTTGTAGAGCTTGCTAATAAGAGGAGCGACTCGCGACTGGTTGATATCCAATTTAAGGTCACAAAATCGAAGCTCCAGAAGGTCGCGGTCCCGAAGCTTTTCCCAATCATACTTTTTGATTTTCTGAGCCATACCTTATTTTATCGAAGGTGGGGCAAAATGGCTATTAGACAATAGTTATAACTATTCATCATCGTAAGTGTTCGAGCGCACGGAACCTTCTGGGTCGACTGATGGATCAATCACCGTTGGTTGAATTGAGAACTCCTTTAGTCCAGTGAGTTCGTTCTTATCCCGCATAAAAGTCGGTGTTTTCTGCATGTAAATACTCAATAACTTGCCGAGTTCGAGAAGAGACTCCACGTGAGTCCTTTCATAACCGTGTGAGGCATCACAGGCAAAGCAGACGAGTGCCGTACGTATATCATTCCCCGCTTCAATGGCCGATGCGGCATCACAACGATAATATCTAAAGGTATCTCTAGAGTGTACTAAGTTGTGCTCCTTACAAATATCTAGAATCATGCGAGTGAAGTGATAGTCAAATGGACCTGATGAATCTTTTATAGCGACAGTGACTCCATATTTATTGGAATTTTGATCGGGCGCTAAAGTTGAATTGTCAATGCTCAGCATTTCAGAAACTCCATCGTGAAGAACTGCCGAAGCTCCCGAACCTACTTCTTCTGAAATCGTAAAAAGTAAATTACAATCAATGGGTAATTCAATGTTATTATCTTTGATCGCTTTTACTGCCGCCAAAAGAGATGCAACCCCGGCTTTATTGTCTAAATGTCGAGACGAAATGAATCCGTTCTTTGTAATTTCAAAGTTAGGGTCGATCGAAATCCAATCACCAATGTTAAAATTGTGATCGAGTAAGTCTTCTTTCGACTCGCATTTTTCATCGACTCGAACCTCAACTTGGTCCCAAGTGACAGGTTGGGTGTCGATTTCTTCGTTATAGGTGTGACCACTGGCTTTTAATGGGAGAATAGACCCCCTTTGAGGCCCGTGATCAGTAAAGATCGTAACTCTTGCCCCTTCGGCAAAACGTGACGACCAAAAACCAATAGGTGTAATTGCCAATCTCCCATTATCTTTTAAGCCACGGGTCATGGCGCCAAGAGTATCAACGTGACTAACGACCGCTCGACTTGGTTGTTGGCTTTTGCCCTTTAAGTGGGCTCGGATAGCACCTCTTCGAGTGAGCTCAAAGCCAACACCAAGTTTCTCTAATTCAGTAGATACATAGCGAACCACTTGATCTGTGTACCCCGACGGACTCGGAATAGCGATCAATTCTCCCAGAGTGTTAATGAGATAGTCTTGATCAATTGTAGGGATTTTCATAGTTGCTCACCTCTTTTCGAGTCTGGGGAAATAAAAAGTCTATAAAAGCCTGAGCGGTCGGTTGGGGCTCATGATTCGCTAAGCCGGGACGTTCATTGGCTTCGATAATCCAGTATTTGTTTTTAAGAAAACTCGGAATCATTAAGTCCAATCCTACGACTGGAATGCCGAGGCTTATGGCGGCCTCGACAGAGACTTTTCTAAAAAAGTCGCTGAACTGAGGTGTAATATCTTCGATTGTTCCACCCGTATGAACATTAGCTGTCTTTCGAACCTGAACGATTCGACCATCTTTTAGAACAGAGTCGAGAGTAAGTTTTTGTTCTTTGAGTGTTCTCAGAGTTTCGTCGTCAAAAGGAACCTGGGATTCACCGCCGGTGGCGGCCATTCTTCTGCGATTGAGAGCTAATATGAGCTGCTTTACGGTCTTAACTCCGTTGCCCAGTATTTCGGGAGGCCTCCTTAGGGCGGCAGCCACAAATTGATAGTCTATAACTATGACTCTTACATCATATCCACTGACCATCTCTTCGATAATGATAGGGCCGACATCTCCCTTTAAAGACTCAAGGGACTTCTTTAGGTCTTGTTTGCTTCGAATTCCGACTTTAACACCTTGACCCTGTTCTCCATCAGCAGGTTTAACCACAATCTGCTTATGTTTTTCTAAAAACCGGTAAGCTTCACTTAGATCCTGGTTAAAGGTCATTTGATCGGGGACTGAGATTTTGTGAGACTTAAGAATTTTAGAAGTCATGCGTTTGTCCGCACATTGGCTCATGGCAATAGCGCTAGTTTGATCAGTAAGTGACTCTCTGCATACGACAGATCTCGCTCCTAAGTTCAATCGAAAATATCCCATTTTTTTATCGATAAAATTAATTTCAATTCCTCTTCTAGCGGCTTCATCCACAATAATTTGTGCATAGGGATTGAGGTGTTTAGTCTTCTTCATTGAGGTGTAGAGACTCTCATTGATCGAATTTTTCTTTTTTAAGCAATAGACGGGAACTTTTTCGAACTTGAGTTTTTTATAAAGAGTAATTGCCTGTTTATTGCCATGAATTACGGATAAATCCAGGTAGCTATTTCCACGAGCTATAAAATATTCAATGAGGTATCTTGTGAGGGCTTCGCCGACCCCGGGAATCACTGAATTGGGGTGAACTGCAAGGGACCAGAGGCTAGAACCTTTTTCGGGATCATCGAAAACTTCTTTATGATCTACACCGGTCACATAGCCGACGATTTCCCCAGTCTTTTGCGATTCCGCAACGAGATGAATCGCTTTCTTAGATTTTTTTTCTTTAAGGACAGACTCTTTATTCAAAGTGACCATTCTTCGAGCCATAAGGATGTGATTGACCTGGTCTAAGTCCTCGACTGAATTCAGTCTGCGCACAAAGATTCGAGAGTTCAGTCGTTTCGATTGCTTATACTTTTCAAACCATATTCGGTAGGTATATGAAGGGTCCATAAAAACATCGTTTGGATACTCAGAAACGGTAATCTGTGGATCTTGTGCATAAAAGGCGATGTTTCGTTGCCCTGACTTCTCTGATTTAATTTTTTCGACCAACTTTTCATTATCTTCAAAAGTATTTGCGAAAATGAGATTACCCCAGCCGACGTTGATCGCGCTATTTTCACCCTGAACATTCTCAAACTTAGAGTGCGACTCCTTCCAGTGGCTAATAGATGGAGTGTCCGCATGTCTGTGACGTCCCTTTGAGGAGTATTTCTTTTTTACTGATCGACCTGATTGAGCCAGATTTCCAGAGTTGCTATCTGCCAAAGTTTACTCCCTCGTAGTGGTGTAATGTGCTCCGTTGGATTTTCTAATAGCGGCTTTACATAGTTCCAGTTAAATAGTCCGCGCGACTCAACACTCTCTTTCGAAATATAATTTTTAACGTACTCGAGAAATGGTCCTTGTATATACTTTAATTGGGGAACTGGAAAATACCCCTTTGGTCTGTCAATGACTTCACTTGGAATGTATTTACGCGCAATTTTCTTAAGAAGATACTTTCCACCATCTGGTAACTTCATGCTGTAAGGCATGCGGGCACAGAGTTCGACAAGTTCGTGATCTAAAAATGGCACTCTTGCTTCGAGACCAAAGGCCATGGTATTTGAGTCGACCCTTTTCACGGGATCTTCAACAAGCATAACATTGGTATCAATGCGAAGAGCTTGATCCACACTTGAGATATTTTGCTCAGAAAAATACCTTTCGACAAATGAATAACTCGTGTTCGGGCTGTAAAAGTCCGGACTAAGAGCCTCTTTCATCTCAGGTTCTGATCGGTCAAAGAAAAGCTTCGAATAATCGTCGATGGGTGATCTTGATGACTCTATATCTTGATACCAGTGATAACCGGCAAAGATTTCGTCGGCCCCTTGGCCGCTTTGCACAACTTTAACCTCTTTCGAAGCTTTCTGAGACAGAAGATAGAAGCCAATATTGTCGTAGCTCACCATGGGCTCATTCATATTGCGGAGGCACTGGTCGAGATTCTCTAAGATTTCAGAAGTTTTCACAAAAAATCTGTGGTGCTTAGTCTTATAGTGGCTAGACACAATATCTGAGTATTTAAATTCATCACCATCTTCATTTTTGGCATTGGCAAAGCCAACAGAAAAGGTTTGAATTTTTTCTGAGCTACCAAGAGCTTTGTTCATGAGGGCGAGAATTAAACTTGAATCGACCCCTCCACTCAAAAAAAGACCGACTGGGACATCGGCGATCATTCTTCTTTCGACAGCCCTGAGGAGGGACGCTTCGGTTCGCTCAAACCATTCATCCTCTGATAATATATCTTGATGGCGATAATCGGCCTGCCAGTAGTTGAATTGCTGGATGGTTTTGCCGGCTCTTTTGGTTAGGGTGCAACCGGGAGGAAGTTTTTTGATATCCTTGAAAATCGTGGAAGCTCCCGGAACTATTGAGTGTAGACTCATATAAAAATGGAGGGATTCTGGATCGATTTCTTTTTGACTCTGCTTGAATCCCAGGAGCGCTTTAACGTTAGAAGCGAAGAAGAAGCCACGTTCATTTTCAATGAAATAGAGTGGCTTAATTCCCAAACGATCTCGGGCAATAAATAGTTCTCGTTCATTATGATTGAAAATCGCGAAAGCAAACATTCCGTTAAAACGGTGAATACAATCCTTACCCCATTGCAAATAGGACTTGAGAATGACTTCGGTGTCAGAATGGGAATTGAAGTGGTGGCCTAACTTTTCGAGTTCTGTTCGAATTTCCTTAAAGTTGTAAACCTCGCCGTTATAACAAATAGATAGCCCCTCGTTATCAAGATGCATAGGCTGATTACCTGCTTCAGATAAATCTTGAATGCTTAGACGAGTATGGATGAAGCTAATATTATCTTTGGTCCAATAGTCTTGACGATCTGGGCCACGGTTCCTAAGGCGCTCTTTGACATCCTTTATAAGTGGTTCATATGACTGGGCATTTTCGCCCTCTTTTAAAAACATTCCTGCAATTCCGCACATGAAAAGAGCAAAACATAAAAAAGTGGGCAATGCAGGCTATGACAATGATCATCATAAAAAAAGGTCCCTGAATATGGTTGCTAAATTCGACTCGAGAGAATGAAATATGGGATTCAATTAGATTTCTCAATTGTTTTATAAAGAGGTTAAATTGAGCCAGTATTTACAGATCGAACCCATTTATCTATATGTCGTCGCTATTATTTTAGGTGCTCTCTTTCTTATAAGCTTTGGCTTAAAGGTGATAAGACGTGCAGAATCAACGCGTCTCAATCGAGCTAAAGAAATAGAGGCATTTGAAGCGGTTAAGACAGAAGCACCCGTAGATGAAGACATTGAATCAATTACAAAGTCTGCGGCTCTGCAAAGTATAGAATCTCGTTTTGATGTCATAAGAAAAGTTTATATTCCATTGATTTTGATATTGGGCTTGTTTCTTTTAGTACTGCCCTTTATCCCCACGCTTCCAGCGGCCTATATTTCTATAGTTGCGGGTTCATTTGCAGTAATTATTGGTATTGCTGCTAAACCTTTTATTGAAAACGTGGTCTCAGGTCTCGTTCTCACTATTTCTCAACCCATTCGAGTCAACGATACCATACGTGTCGATGGAAAATACGGAACGGTTGAACGGATCAATTTTTTATATACAACCGTAAAAATATGGAATTGGAATCGTTGGATTATTCCCAATAGCAAACTTATTAATAAGGAGTACGAAAACCTCTCAAAAACCGATGAGCAAGAATGGGCTTATATCGAGTTCTTCGTTGCTCCAGACTCTGATATTGAGCTCGTAAAAAAGTTGGCAAAAGAGTCCATGGAAAACCCTTATCTAGACCGAATAGAAGCGCCATCTTTTTGGGTGATGGAGCTTGAAAAAGATTCTATTAAATGTTGGGTTGCAGGTTGGGCAAAAAATGCTGCTGAGGCTTGGGCCCTGAAAGCCAAGACGCGAGAGATCTTGATCACCAAGCTTCAAGATCGAGGAATTAGATATCATAAAAACCTTGCGGAAATTAACGCAATTCCTAGTCATTAAAAGATCGGCCTTTTAAGAAGCGAAGGCCTCATTGATTCGGTACATGGCGTTTTTGTTTTTACCCTCTTTAAGAATACTGCCGGATTCGATGAGACGGGCGAGAATTCGTCTTGAAGTCCGGTCTGATGAGCCAAGAATTTGTGCAAACTCTTTAGCTGAAAACCAGTTCGTCAGAAAAACATTTTTAATCTTAAAAGAATAAAACTCCTCTTTGGTCATTGCTTGAGGGAGCTCCGCTCTTGAATAAATAAGTTCAATAGGTTCTTCAGACTCAAGGATATAACCTTGACTCGGTATTTCTGTGATCTTTAAGTTTAACTTGGTAAGGACTTTTCTTAACCGAGAAACTAGTACTCTAACCTTATTGATTGAAAATACAGGGTGATAGTATTCATTCTGGTATATTTTAAAGAAAATTTCAGTAACGCCTACTGGGCGATAGAAATCCGAAAGAAGAACTTTAAAAAGTTCTTGTTCGAGACAGTAGTCAGGGAACATTTCGCGCCAGTCTTCAGAAAAAATAGAAAGGCTAATTTGTTTTCGGTCGTCGTTTCGAGGGCCCATCCACCGACAAAAAACTTCAGAGGTGTCATTAGGCGAGAAAAATTCTATACGATCTTTATAGGTTTCTCTCGGAGTTCCGAAGAAAACCTTATCTGTGAGATCTTTCTTTCCGGCGAGTACCCCGAGCCACAAGTCTATATCTCTCAGGGTTTCCCAGTCGCGGTATTCGCGAGCGAGATCCCTAACTCCATTAATTGCCTCAATTGATTCTTTCCGCCCTGGATCACGAACGAGCTTAATAAGGCAAAGCCACTTTTGCACATAAATCCAATCTGGCATTTTACCCTCTAGAATCGAAGCTGCTTCGAGGAGCACCTTTTCTGATTCTGAGTAATCCTTAAGTTGAAAGTAGACTTGTCCTAGTAGTTCGAGGCAGTTTCCGTAGAGAATAAGTTTTTCCTGTCCTTTAAGTTCGGGGAGGAGTTTGAGCAGGTCATCTCTTGCTTCTTCAAAGCGGTTTGTGGAGACTTTGCAAGCTATGATATTTACTCGAGCAATTTGTGAACGGTAGGAGTCTGCGGGTTCTGTCTTCAAAAATTTATTAAGTGAATCCAAGGCACTTTCGTAGTGCCAGCACGTAATTTGTGCAAAGGCTAAATAAAGGTAACTTAAGGGAAGTTCTTCTTGAACCTTTTTGTCATTAAGAAGTTTAATTGACTCCGAGGCCCCACCAATAGCACTGAGTGCGTTGGCGTATTCAAGAATTTCCTCAGATTTGGGCTGAACGAGTTGATTGTCACTTCTGACAAATGGTTTGAGTAACTTCAAAGCCAAGACGGGGTTTCCCAGTCTTCGAGCGATAGAAGCCAGCTCGCATTTTTGACTGCGAGTGAGTCGATCAGCCTTGATATTATTTAACAGTTCGTTGGCCTCATCTGTTTGGCCCGCGGTCAACTTCTCTTTAATTTCTACTAATGTTTCGTGCTTGGACATACCTACCCCGTATTTCCTTAAGCTCTCCTCACTATCATAATATTAAAGTTGGCCGAGAAAATGATTAATAGAATTGTCCGAATTATTTTTATGAGTTTTTAAGGGGTTAGGGGGTAAGCTGTCTCATTTTTAGACAGTTGTAAATGAGTCAATTGGACTGATTATTGAATTAAATGGGGGTTATGAGATCAGGTAGAATCAATAGCTCTAGCCTTTTAATATTTGTCTATATTATAGTTGCGAGTCCGCAAATTTTTGCACGGACTTGCGAGAGTCCATTTGTACTGATGACCTATCAAAGTTTCATAAATTCAGTCCAGGCACTCAATAGTCAAAAAATAGATGAAGGATTTTCGATTGATCCAGTATTACTTATTGAGGAATTCAATAGCGGTATTCCAGCGCTGGTAGAGAGTGCTACTGACCAGGAACTCTATTTTTTACTTTCAGACCAATTCGATAGTTGGGTTAGAGAAAACGGATATTTGCCAGGAATGGACAATAACTTCAAGTTTAATACCTTAGACTCATTTATTCGCCTCATCGTATTGGCGGGGGATGGACGATTTCAAAACTTGTATTATGATATATTTTCACAATCAATAGGGAGTTTTGAAGCAAATGACAATCTTTTGCGAGATGTTGTAGGGAGTAACCCCTTATCATCGAGATATGTGGATTTCATCCATCAAGCCATCGAAGTCAAGTTTACATCTATTCTGTTGGAAGCGTTTAAACGGAGATTTAGAGATGGAAACTGGACTTATTTCGTTGATTCTGAGGTAGAGTCATCATACCTGGAATCCTCGCATAAGATCCTAGGTGAACACCCTACAATGACAATGGATATTCTTTATTAATCTGGACAGCACTAATAAACCCCTGAGTTTCGCGGAAGATGTGCTGGTAAACGCTTTTGGGCAAAAGAAAAGCCAATCATGGGTGTGATTGGCTTGAGTGGGTTTGGAGGGTAAACATTGTTATTAATTTTCAGAAGCTTTATTGCTTCCTATACACTTAGTCTATGCAATTCTACTGAGATTTAGAGTGACAAATTTGACCGATAAAACGTCTCAATTTAGGTGTTTTTTCAATCGAATACTAGGCTAGGGGATGAGTCTCTAGATCGAACATTTTCTCAATAAGTTATCGATATCATAATAGAACTCTGTTGAACTAATTTACGCTTTCTCATAATGATATTTTTTCTCACTGAAAATAAAACTAATCAGTCTCCAGAAAAAAAGTGCTTCGAAAATAATTTACTCCTGTCAAAAGTTGGGCAGATTTGTGAAACTTTAATCAGCTGCACGTTTCTTCGTCATGTTATGCATGGTTTTTGGGTAAAGAGTTCGGAATCTTTATGGGTAGAAGAGGTTTCGATTGAAATTTTAGGTTGAATGTAAAATGGGAGAGATCTATGTGTGGCGAATCCTTCACGCGGAAGTTACAAGCTTTATTGCTTCCTCTAATGTTGCTGAGTCTACTATTGTCATTTCAAAACTGTGGGATGCAGAAAAACTTTTCTGAAGCACCTCAGTCGAATTCAGACTTTTTCGCGACTAAAGAAGACTTTATCTTTGAGTTGATTCAAGAGGCCAGAGCCCTAGCCATCGAACTTCAAAGTTACGATGTATCTAATATGGTACTAACGGGTGATACTGAATTTGATTCAGATGCCGAGAATACTGAAAATCGATCGGTCAGTGATCGTCTTAATAAAGAAGCTGATGCTCTTGAAAACATGATTTTAGTAGATAACCGACCTGCCAATGCAAATGATACCTTGGCCCAAGTCGATGTCTTGTTAAATACAGTTTCAAAAGGACGCGATAGAGTTGTCTCTTATCAGTCTTTAAGAAGAGATTTTCTTCTGCAGACTCAAATAGATGACCTCAGCCAGCAAGTTTCTGATAATTACGATGAATTGAAAGATGAAATTGGTGATGTTAGAGAAGACCTAGAGGCTTACGTGAAGCTTGCGGACGCCCGTTTTTTGAGTATCGAAAAAGAAATCGATGCAATCAATGACCGTCATAAAAAACTCAGTGATGCTTTTGAAAAGTTCATGCAAGAGCAAGAAAAGAAAAACATGGGTCTCTATAATGCGATTCAGATGGCAAAAAAGGCCCTCGAAGAGCAGCTTCAAGAAGAAATTATGAAGCGCAAAGAAATGGGGATTAAGCTTTCAAATGATATGAGCAAAGCCCTAGCAGATCTTGCGAAAGAACTGCGAGACGAAATTAATGTCAAATATCAGCAAGCCTTAATGGCGACCGACCTTGTTAAAAAACAATTAGAAGAGACTGAAGCTCGACTCGCTAAAGCGATTGCCGATGGCGATGCGGCTTTGGCCGACGAAATTGATAAAACTAAAAAAGCACTTCAGCTCGAAATGGATCAAAAGTTGGCGGCACTCAAAAAGGAGCTTATGGCTAAAATCGATGCCAACTCAGATGCCATTGCAAAGATGCAAGACGAGTTGGCCGCTTTAGATAAGCGTCTTACCGATCAAGAAGGTATGAATGCGAATTTAAAGGCTGAGTTGGAAAAACAAAAAACAGAACTCATGGCGATGATTCAAGAAAATACGGATCAAATCGCAAAACTCGATATGGCCTTGAAGGATCTCGAAACAGATGTCGAGGTTACACAACTTCTTGTGATCGAGATGAGAAATGAAATGACAGCCTCTCAGGAACAACAAAAGCGTTTAGCTGAGCTTCAAGAGAAGATTTGCCAGGGATCAGATGACGATGCTCCTGATTGTATTCCAGTTTCTGAAGTTCAGTGTGACGTTATGTTCTATCCTCAATCGGCTGAGAACACCCAATGTCATACTATTATCACAGTAGTAAAGAATCACGATGAAGCCATGTCTAAGCTTGATGCTTTAGAAGCAGCCCATGGAAAAATGTTAGCTGACCTAGCTCAGTCGTTTGAAGATATGAATAATCGAGTCACTGGTCTTGAGTCAGCGGTGGGTGACTTATCTAATAAGGTAAGTAGCCTAGATAGCAAGTTAATGCAGCTTGAAGAGAGCTTCGAGTCAAAGTTTGCTGCAATCGACGCTCTATTGGCGAGCCACTCTGAGCAGATTGCGGATATTCTTCCTCGACTATCACAGGTCGAAGGGGATGTTGCAGCCCTTAAACGCGCTGTTAGCGAAATGGGTGAAGTGCCAGCTGGACTTAAAGAAGAAATTCTCGCTCTCATTGAAAAAAGTCAGCAGGAAATTCGTGAAGAATTGGATGGAAAGTTAGCTCCTATTAATGAGCAGCTTGAAAAAATAAACGCAAAGTTAGAAGAAATGGCGATCGACATAGCTGTACTTCAGTTTAACAAGTCTCGTGGCGAAATTATGGACGCTCTCGAAGCAAGGGTAGCATTTAACTCGGCTTGGATTACTCGTAGATTCGCCGATGTTAAACGTCAGTTTTGCCATAAGAAAACCCGTTCGTCTCTTCATGCCTTCGATTATCAATCGGCAAAACACTCTTGGGTTTTCTGTAGACAGAAGTTAGCGGTACTCAATCGCGCCAGAGAGCTCAATAAAATATCGTTAGCCTATATTAAATCTCTTGGAAGCATTAACATCGATAACAGCTGTTCTGCTGTGATTAAGAATTCCAGTGGACAAGATGTGAATGCCGACCTGTTAGAAATCAAAGATTACTTGGATCCAGAGGTGTTGGCTGAAGTTCAGTCAGAATGTGGTCACAATGGACGACCGGCTGCCATAGCCTTAATGGTAAACATCATGAAGTTTCTCCGTATGATTGGTCCTGACTACAGAACCTATGAGTACATGGGGCAAATGGCTTCAGCTGCATCTGCGATTATTTTAGGAGCACCCTATGCTGATATGACTTCTGATAGAATTGCTCAATTTGAGAACTTAGATCCAACATCAGAAAAACTGGCGGGAACTCCTTACGGTATTATCGAAAGATTGTTCCCGAATCGCTATATCGAATCGACGTTTAGAATGAATCACCGTGCTAATGGAGATTTTCCAGAAGCTCCAGGGCAAATTGATCAGCCTAAGAATTTAGGGCTTGCTTTTAGTCACAATTCGATCGCCAGTGGAAGCTATATTGATCCTAGTTACGGGACTTCCTTTGGTCAAAGACTTAAGGATCTAGAACTATCATCTCCAGATCTTGACTTTAAAGTCGTCGCCCGCAACAGAACAAAGCCAGGAAAGAGTGGTCGTTACACATATCCAACTGATGCGCGCTCTGGCATGTGTCCAATTAACGATGACGTTCTCGTCAAGCACGGATCTGATTGGTATGCTTACCACATTTCTTATCGTCATGTTCACGAGCGCTTTGTGCCTCGATTGAGCGGCGGCAATCACATGATCATCGGTAAAGATGATGCTGCAACTGGTGACAATTTCGTTCGACGTCACAATAATATTGTGGCGCAAAGAGCTGGTTTAACCTTGGCCAAGATTCCACGTAGAACGGTTTTAAGAGCAACTCGCCCCTATGGCAAAGCTTACAATCGACCGAGCTGTGTGAAGTTTACCCTTGTAGGAATGCTCCGTGAAGGTGAGTGGCACTACGAAAATGGCGAGCAGCAGGCCGAGGATGTTCAGAGAAACAACTTATGGAGATACCTGACGGGCTTTTCGAGCGAGATGATCGAAAATACTTGTTCGATGCAGACTTACTTAAAAGAACGATATGTTAAAGTTCAAGAAAAACCAATCTACAAGAGCCGCTGCTACAACCCAAGAGGGAAAGAGGTTTCTTGTGGCAAGGTTTGTGTTGCCGAAACAAGAGTCGAAGTGGTCGGGTACGAAACTGAAGAGGTCATAAAGGTTGCCGTAGAAGATGATTTAGGGCGTCCGATTCTCTTTGATGTTGGAACAATGAACACTCGTAATATTGCAGACTTTAATCCAGGACTTAGAAAGTCTTTTAGTAAAGACAACGGTGCAACTCAAGTGGCCCAGAGTAGAGTCAGCCTTGCATCGACTCAGCTTACTGAGAACTACTGGATGTGGAAAGATCAGAGTATTAAGTACACGGGGCAGAGAGTTCAATTTAACTCTGAATCGCCTTTTGTAAGGTCTCCTGACAATCGCGACAAAGGCATTTCGGGTCTAGACTTTATACGTGAATTAGAGGTTCACAACCCTATTATCGTCAATGAATGTGAGCATTGCGAAGGCAATCTCAGTATCCTTGGCCCATGTAACAAGGCTGTGAACAAAGAATCTGATGTCTTGGACTAGATAAATTAGAAGTCTGAACAACATTTTTATGATAAAAAATAAGAGTCTCTCATTTGGAGGCTCTTTTTTTATGAAGAAACTTATTTTATTCATTTTCATTGTTTTAACACCTTGGTTGATCCACGCCGAAGAAGGCAGTGGAGAATCCGTGAATGTTGTCATCAGTGTCGAGGACTCTGATGTTTCACAAGAACAGAGTGATTCTAAGGAAGAAGACTCTGATGATTCACAAGATCAGAGTGACTCCAAAGAAGAGGACTTCGAAAGCCCAGAGAGCGGTGAGGTCCTAATGACTGAACTTCCCTGTTTGGTCACATTGAGGACCTCATACGCCTATACCTTAGATCGAGAAAAAACAAAGATTAGCCGCGGCCAGGTCTTAAATTACCGTATCTCGCAAAAGTATAAAAATGCAGTATCCGTCGATTATGAGGGAAAAGAACTCTATATGCTTAAGAAATATGTAGAGTTTCCTGAGGAATTGATGTGCCCGGTAAAAAAATATTGTGCTGAAATGAACTCTCAAATCGATAGTTTTGTTTTCCGTAAGAAAGGCCCTCGCCCTGCTGGCAAGCTCAAAGCAAAGAGTCTTTACCCGGTTAAGGCCATGACTCAAGGCCCGAGTATTAACCCCATTGTCGCCCTTGAAGTGACACCAGGAACCTTTCGATTTGTCTCGAAAAATCAAATCAACCTGTTAGAAAAATCATGTGATGAGATTGTCGAGGAGCGACAAAAGGCTCTCATCGACCAAGAAAAAGCTAAAATCAAAGAAGTGAAAGCCCAACTTGAAATTGAAAATCAGAAAAAAATTGAAAAAATCAAAGCAGAAGAAGAGCTCAAGCGGAAAGAATTAATGAAAGACAAGAGAAGGATTAACTTTTCCTTTTCTATCGGAAGCCTGAGCGATGTGGATTCTTCCTATTTTAGCAACACGCGAACACCTGTTGCCGATGAAAGTAACGTCGGGCCAGAGCCAAACCCCATCGTTACTGAGATTGGAGAAGGTAGTGGTTGGTTTAGCCAAGCATGTATTGATTATGATTTAATAGGAAGACTCATTGCGAGGACCCGCCTGCGAGTTCGGGGCTGTGGTCGTTACGAGGACTTTGAAGTTAAGATTAAGGGCAAAGACAATCCAGATCCAAACCCACCAGCGGGAACTACCATTGATGACCTGTCAGATATTGAGCAAATTTATTCGGTGAGCAACCTTGGATTAGATACATCGGTTTTTACTCATACGAGCATTGGTGACCACAATTTAATACTAGGAATATTTGGTGTTCGCGCTCAGTACTTTCTCAGTGAGCCAGTTCAGTTCAGGTATTTAACGGGTAATATTTTTAAAAATACCGAAGTCTTTGTCGAAACGGGACCAGAGGGATTCGATCAGAAATTTTACTCCTACGTCGAATATCACTATAACCTCAACCGATCGATTGAATCGATTCGTATAGGGGCCGAGTTCACCTATGACCAGCAATTGAGCTTTTACCTCGGTTTTGCTTTCTAATTAAAAGTGTTTTTGAATTCTTTGAGTTTGCTTTCGATTCCCTCGAGGACCTCGTCGAAACGACTCTCTATCAAACTCTCTTCAACACCTGCGGGATCAGGAAAAGTCCATTTGAGTTTTTCCGCTGGGCTGATATACACGGGACAGGCCTCTTCGGCACAAAGAGTGATCACGTAATTCAAATTATCCAAGAACTCTTTAGGGAGGTCGTCGACAGATTTTGAAGAGTGACCTTCGATATTAAAACCACGTTTTTTCATGGCGTGGATCGCGCCTGGGTGGACTTTGCCCGATGGAACCGATCCAGCGCTCTCAATATTAAAGCGAGGGCCAAGAATCTCTTTGGCCAGTCCTTCTGCCATTTGACTTCGAGCTGAGTTGGCAACACATAAAAATAGAATATTCATTAGCAACATCCTTTCGCGGCCTGTTGGTCTTCATTTTTGTCATCACATCGTATCCACTCATAGGTAAAAGCAGCAATCAGAGCTCCTATGATGGGGCCGAGAGTGTAAATCCAAAGGGTGTTCAATTCACCCTGAAAGAGATTAGGAGCAAAACTGCGAGCAGGATTCATAGAAGCGCCAGTATAAGGGCCGGCGAAGAGTGCACAAAGAAGAACGGTAGAACCAATCGCAACGCCAGCAATTCCCCCAATAGCTCTAGTATCAGTGGCTACGGAGATAATCACAAACATGAGGATGAAGCTAAGGAGTATTTCCCAAGTAAAAGCCCTCAGTATATCGACACTGGGGATAGTCGCTCCAAAGTTTTCAGATCCAGGAAAAAGAAATGATAAAAGTGAAATTGCTAGGAATCCTCCGAAGTATTGAGCCAGCAGGTACGCGGGAATTTGAGATTTTGGAAAGTGGCGCGTAAAGCTGAAGGCTATGGTAACAGCAGGATTAAAATGGGCTCCAGAAATATGTCCCAAGGCATAAATCATAACCATCACAATGAGACCAAAAGTGAGAGGGACGGCAATGGCTCCAGATATTTGGCCCTGGTGACTGGCCATAATGGCTCCACAGCCAGCAAAGACCAGAGCAAATGTCCCTATAAATTCAGAAATGATTTTGGCAGCAGATGTACGAATCATAGAAACCCCCATGGTTCTACTGTAAAGGGGAGTTAGTCCTTTAACTACAATTATCTGCCGTATAGCATGCTCGCTCCAAATTGCCTAGATAGAAGTCACTTCTTAAGAGTTCTGGAACCCTTAAAAACGGCTCCAAGCCTCCGGGCCTGGATCTTGACTAAAACCAAATATTAAACCTGCATCGCTTCCAAGAATAAGGTGCGAACTCAAGATTTAGTCCCTAGTTCGCACCCCATAAATATTAAATCAAAACCCTACAGGGGAATTTGATAGGAAGACCAATATTTAGAACAAATATCAAAACTTTGTCCTCCCGTCATATCGACGAGTTGTTGAATTTTAGAAGTCGAGGTCTCTTTGCCGGTACAGTGCGTTCGATTTTGGCTGTGAATGGCGTGAACTTCGATTTGATCAAATTTTTTATACTCGAGTAGATCACTGATCACTTGCTTCGCCGACTCTGGAGACTGGTCATCTTCATCACTAATAATTAAAATGATGAGTTTTGCTCCTGGCCGCATGAAGCCTTGGTTTTCGGGCCCTGTCAAAATCGGTACTATTGAGTTAAAAAACATTTCGTTAGCACTTCCATCAAATTTAAATTCGCCAATCATTTTTTGCGTGTGACTGACTATGGTATCAAAGTCGCCAGAAATACTTGGGCCCATTAGCTCAACGGAACCGACTAAAGATTTTTGATAGAGGCTTGAAGTTGTTTGTAGTCCCAATTGAACGTCTTTGCCCGCGAAGTTTCTAAGAATATTTGGTAAAAATTGATCGAGGTTGGCCTCGTAGGAGTACATACTTCCAGAGTCGTCGACCATCAAAAGAATGTCGAACTTTTCGGTTTCAGTTTTGCCAAAGCCCGCCCATGATTGAGCACTAAAAGTGAGTAGTAGGCTCATTAGAATTAGTTTAAGTTTCATAAATCCCTCCTTAAAATGTCCCTGTAAAAAGGCTACCGAGTCAGTGGATTTGAGAGCAAATTAAATTGTCTGTTATAATGCCGCGGTATCGATTTGGACAGGACCTAATATAAGCCTTGGGAGAGGCCAAAATAGAGGGTTTTAATCATTTCATTTGAAAAGTTTTTTTGCACTCGATAACTTTTAGATCAGTCTAATGGGGATAGATTACGCAAGACTCGGACTTCTAATTGCTATATTTAAAACTAGGAGAGTAGAGTGAAAAGTTATATCTGTGTGTTTATGGTGATTCTCGCCATGTCTCTCTGTGCCCAGTCTCGTACAAATCCAGCAAGAGGTTCGCAAGCTTTTATGTCATCATGTGAAAAGGCGGCGCAAGAAGCATTTAATCGAGGAAGTCATCATATCGTATTTACTATGGAAGGTTTGACGGGAGAGTTGGCTGAACTTATTCCGGTCGGACATACCCGCAATGGTTTAGCTCGAAAGATAAGAGAGGTTCATGATGCCGATTTTAATATTCGCGGTTATTCCCATGCGCTCGGTCCTGAACGCATTGCTCGGTGTGCCCAGTCTTGGCGTGATATTCATGGAAGCCGGCTTAGAGTAACGATTATGGGGCATAGTTTAGGTGGTGGACAATCCATGATTGATGCCGCCAATAATTTAGCGGCATTGAATATTGATGTGGATACGATAGTTAGCTTAGATGGAAGAACTGGACCTGAAACAGAATGCGGGGACGAAGAAGAGCCTTATCAGCAGCCGGACAATGTGGGCAGAGTCTATAACTTCCGTCGCTGTGGACTCGGTTTTGACGGCAGAGAATGGGATGGTCCCAACGTTCAGAACTTTTTATTAGATTCGGGACATTCAAGGATGCCCTATCATCCAAGGGTTCACCAAATACTTGGCCCCGTGTTGACTGGGCCACCGTTTCGGCGAAATTTGACCCAGCAAACAGATGTTCGAGGGGACGTAGAAGAACTCGCGCCGATTCGACTTTTAGAGCAATAGCCTATTGGCCATCGCTCTAACTTATTTTTTCTTTGGTAGTAACTGTACTAGTCGTTGTTGTTCGGATCTTTTTCAGGTCCGCGGTAAACGGCTACATAATTGGATTCGGTATCTCTAATTTCAATACGCACTGACCGATGGGATCCAGTATTTCTGATTGCTGCTTTTACGACTTTGAAAAGTCGTTCGGCATTTCGAACACGCAATCTAACACAGCCTTTAGAGGCCGGTTTTCCATTGACTGTCGAGCGCGATCCGTGAATTGCAAAACCGTTGTGAAAGAATATTGAAAATGGCATTCCACCTGTTTCGAAAATACCTAGAAACCTTCCGCCGAATTGATTTGACGTGTACTCTTCGTAAAGTCGACCTGGAGAGGGATAGAAGACACCTTCTGGAGTAAGCTCAGGCTCTTTCCCTCGCTCTGGGTTGTCGATGAGTTTTCCGACAGAAGCAGTAAACTGAGTGACATAGTCAGCCTTCGAAACTCCGTTGACCCAAACTGCGAGTCTAAACTTCGATCGATCAGCATTCTGATAGTCTCTATTCGCGTCGTAAATAAGGACGGTTACATTTCTCACATTGGAGAGATTAATCTTATCCATAGGGTTTGCCAGGGCGAGGCCTGAACTCAAACCGATCAGGGCAATTAAAAGACTTGAAATTAGAGTTTTCATAATCCACCTAACTGATTGTTCTCGATTATTTTTGCCCGAAAGAAGTAACACAGGGGGCTTGATGGGCAAAAGAGCCTTGAAAAGTATACTGGGCCAATGGGGTTTCTCTGTAAACTCTTCTTTAGAAGTACTCGAAATCACTAGAAAAATGGGAAGTTCCGAAACAAAATATTCATATTTTGCAAAAAAAAGACTCCTAAGCTTTGGGCAGAGGAGTCTTCGGAAAGGGTGTATCTGGGTTATTTTGGTTTCTAATTGAACCGTTTATCTTCATTTAAAGAATATCGACTCCAGACTCCAAAGAGTGTCATGTTTCATATTGAGATTGCCAATCCCCCTCTCCTCCGCTAGTCCAAAGGGGGATCCCCTCTCTGGGATCTAAACAAATTAGCGAAATTGGGGTTCCAATGTTGTTTTTGCGAGTTACTTGTCTCATTGCACTTCTGATCTATTCATTTGATAGTCACTCCCAAGAAGCGGCTGTGCAGGATTTACGCTTTCCTCCCATGACCCAATTTAGCGTTGGACTTTCAGTGACCTATGGTGATCTTGCCGACGCCAGGGACGAAGGCGGATTTCACGCTTATTATAGTTACGAGAAACATGTTGCCAATAGTCCTTTAAAATCAACCTATCGCAGCCAGGGCATTCAAAACCTAGAGGCCCTCGAGCGCAAGTACCTCAGCTCAACGGAGTATCTTGAGGAGTGGAATAATGCAGGTATCGAAGAACGCTCCCGCATACTAAGCCTTTTTGCCGAAGACTTAACGGGTGAATCGCTTGATAGCAGTATTGTGCAAGCTGAGTATGCCGTCCAGTATGCGATCGATAATCCAGAAAACTGGGCCAGGGAGTTTAGGAGCTTAGGACCATCGCTTTCGTTGGAAGAAAAGTTTTTGATTGCGTCGCAGTTAGGTGGACAGTTTTTAGAAAAGTACAATGTAGACCGAGCTGCTGACGGAGTTGGTGTTGTGACTATCGAAGAATTGTTCGCCTCATTAGCCAGTGGAGCTCCTGGAGGTGTATGCCGGGATATTTCCAAAGCCCAAGGGCAGATACTTAATGCTTTAGGAGTTCCAGAAGATAACATTTTCATTATCGCTTATACGACTCCCGGAGCGAGTCACGCGACTTTGGCCGTTGCCGATCCCGATAATCCCCAGAAAATTCTAAAAGCGAATTACGATTATTTTACTCAATCAGCCATAGGCGTACAGGAGTCGGCCCTTTTACAAGAGGGAGGACGTTTAATAGAAACTGGAATTAACTATAGAGTCTATGGATTAGATGGAAGGCCCGTCGGCACGATTCCGACCGAGGTAAACAGCGTTTTGAGGGACGTTTTTGATTCCACTCTGGCAAAGTCTTCACGTACTAACTTTAACCTCTATCAAATTGCCGCTCAGGGCCCCCTCGGCACAACCCTTGCCTTCGGTGCGGAGACAGCGGGCGGAGATCAGATCAAAGGCGTTGGGCACCAATTTGTTTACCCTTTGTCTCCAAGTAATGAACTCAAATTTTCATTGGCCATATACCAAAGGGATGCCTTTCGAAACGGCGGCCAGCTGAGCCAAGATGCCATTTACCTTTCCCTTGAAAACCGAATGGAGCTTTTGCGCTTTCAAAATGAGACCACTCAAATCACGGCTGGAGTCATGACCCTCGTTGAGCTTCAGTATGCACAAAATCACTTTCGTTATAATAGTGGTAATGAACACGAATCCGAAACGATTGATGGCAATAGTTACTTTATTGGCTTTGTGGAGGCCGAAAAAGAGCTGAGCTATGGATCGAGAGTTTCTGGTGACGCAGGAGTCGTCGGTTACCTAGACTTCCAAGATGTGAGTGCTGGACCCGATGGAGGCTTTCAGCCGGTCTTTGATCACTTTTACCTCAATGGTCAGTTTGAATTTGGTCTCGGTGAGGGGGTCGCTGATACGGAAGTGGGAATAGTTATTCGACAATTCGGAGAAACTGGTCACGCCGAGTTTGGGTATTCTTTTAACGATGCTAATCGAGTGTATGTGGGGGCCAGAGGCCGGTTAAGTGATGAAACTCCAGGCTTTGTGCCCGATAGTTCGAGAGAGCTCTATGCCGGCTTTGATCGTCGATGCCAAAATCGAACTACCCGTGCTTATTATTCGAAGAACTTCGATAGTGACACCTCTCAAGCGAACCTAGAGTTTAGGATTCTACTCGATCGCCGACGTCACAAGAGAAGTTGCCGTTAATTCCAAGCGAGGGCTTGAAAGAGTGGGATGGGCTCCGGCCCGATTTCAATTTTTTCGTTTTCACCATTAATTAAATCTCGAAGTAATCGCATGGCATCGATGGTGGTGAAAATGCCCACGAGCTGTTCTTGTGAATTCATGACGAGAGCAGAACCATATTTGTTTTGTATCATAATTGTTAGTACAGACTGCAGAGACTCATTTTCGCTAACAACAAAGGGGATTTGATGAACAATTTCACCTATAGTTTTTGTTTCAAAACCGGGTAGGTTCTTTTCGGCCTGGAGGTCTCTCTCGCTGACTAGACCAATGATTTCATCGTTATTGATTATCGGTAGATGACGGATGTTGCATTCTCTCATATAGCTGAGAGCGCCACTGAGGTTCATTTCTGGTCCCGCAACAAAAGGGAATTTAACTATGGCTCCTCTTATATCTCGATACATTTTGATCTCCTTGTTCTTGGACAAAACGTCCATGACTATTTTTAAAACGCCCTTAATTTGAGGTGAATTGTCCCCTTTTGAAGGAGAAATTTGCCTTTTATTTTATATACTTACAGGATTTGTACCACAGACCCAAGTCGGGTTCGTTCTGTAAAAATCTGTTTTCAAAATAAGGGCCCTCTTGACAGATTAGAGGAAATTCACAAAATGGAACCATGGTGATGTGAGCTTCATCTTTTTCTTGATTCAAAAATGGTTTCAAAAAAAGGAGGTGATAGAGCCATGAATCAGAAATCCTATACACTCAATACCATTTTTAAAAATTTACTTCTCTATTTTTCGATCATTGCTTTGGCCCTCGCTTTTACAATGACGTCATCGGCACTGAGTAGTGGTGAAAATTCTCAGCTCCGACCTGATTGTCAAACGCCTCTCCGTTGCGAATCCCAATCCCATTTAGATTGGGTATCCTGTCTTTCATCAGGCATTGAATCGCAGCTTTTTACGGAGAACCTATACAAGTGGCCACGATGCATAGCACCCGAACATCAAGCTATTTCCCAGTCAAAGGAGGTGAGTCGTGAAATTTAGTGAGTCTTGTAGAATTGAATACGTAGGATTTGTAGAGGAAGTTGAACAAAGAGCAAAGGTGGAGGCCTTTTGTGAAAAGGTTTACTGGTCTTCTCCCAGCAATTCGTTTCTCTCAATGGCCGTTTGTCGAAACGATGGACTTTACGATTTCAGTCTCAGAATAAGTTCTAATGTGGGATGCTTTACGAGTACTGCAAAAAGCAAGGATCTCGATCGGGCATTAAATATTCTCGGTCGCAAAATCGATATGGAACTTTCCCATTGGAAACATCATCGGTTTCAATCCGAGCCAATAAAACCAGTGAGCGCATAGGGGGTGAGAATGGAAGAATTAGCATCAATAAACAATTACTCTTACTACTCTAAGGGGGTTCCAGGGCATTTTCAGAAGATTCTGGATGAATTTGTCGAGGAACTTCAGAGAAAATTCGGCAGAAATTTTGAAATCAGTATCAATGCTTTAAGGGAAGAGCCAAATAGGGAGTACTTTAAAATCTCCTTATTGATAAGAGGCCTTGGGGAACCTGTTTTTATTGTAAAAAAAGGCGCAAACCTCTTTCATGTACTCAAAAAAATTAAAAAGAGTAGCTACAGAAAATTAAAGAGGGAGCTGCGCGCTACTTATTCTATGAAAGAATTACGACTTCTAAAAAAGTACCCAAAGCCTGTCTCAGTTTGAGATAAAATTATTTTTTAAAATTCGAAACCTTTCCCTCTCGTCTGGGTTCTTAATAGGAGGAGAGGGAAAGGGTAGTTATGTCTTTTTTTAATCGATTCATTTTTATTCTTGTGTCTATAGCACCATTTATCGCCAGCGGGCAGAGCCTCAGCGATGTTCGAGTGATTCTCGACAATAAGCAGAGAGTTCTCGGTCAGGTTGAAGAAACCGAGCTGGGGAATAGGGCTGTATCGTTTCTAGGAATTCCCTATGCTGAAGCACCCATTGGGAATTTGCGCTGGAAGCCACCAGTGTTAAGAGAATCAATGCCATCGAGTCCCTTTCGGGCGAATAGTATTCCGCCTGTCTGTCCCCAAAAAATAGGATCGGATGCTGAGGTTGAGGCCATGCCGA
>JAUHWN010000055.1 GCA_030424665.1 Bdellovibrionia bacterium
AAGAATAATTCCCCGTTTTGTAGCGTCCTGATAGGGGATTCTTTCATTTTCATAGGGAAATTTAAGTTCAACCCGTCGAATATTCGGTTTACTGGTCAATACGCTGACATTATAGGTCGGACTCTTTAGGTATGTTCTTTTCTGTTTAAAGTATCCAATGACCCTCCAGTAGTAGCGTCCTGTTCGCGTAAAATTATAGTCTGCAAATTTACGTTCACTGATTTTCAGGCTAGCTATTTTATTGTTAAAACTTGGATCGCTGGCAATTTCTATTCGAGGTTTTTGCAAAAGCTGAAAATTATCCACCCTAAAACGTGTGCTTTTACCGTCAGAAAGGTAAATAGGTTGGCCTATTATTGGCGAAATTCCATTGGGATTGACGATTTTATCAATACTCACCCTAAAAGTTTGGCTCACCCTTTGTTGCTGCCCTTTTTGCGTAGGAAGTGCTTTCAACCGCCATTTAAAGGTTTTTTGCGGCGGAAAGAATTTAACACTACCCACATTGCTTCCCGAAAAGTTTTTAGTCACAACGAATTGCCCATTTTTATTTTCGGTTTCGAGGATGTAATTGTAATTTCCTCTGAGTGGCTCCCACCGAAGTGCTAGGGGTTCATTTTCTTTCAGGTAGAAATAGCGATCTAGAGTTTTTACAGAAATCTGATTTTCGAGCTCTTTAAATTCTCTGGCAGTGATAACTCGGCTACTTCCTTTTGCAACCGGCATACTTTTATTTCCGACCCACATGAAGAAATTGTCGCTATTGACGTTGAGAAGGTATTCTCCCCGATTGATTTGCGAGAGACTAAACTCAGCATCATTGAGTTCAATCAAGTATTGTTTATATTGACCAATACTCAAATAAACATCTTTTTTGTTTTCGTTCGCACCACGGTAGTAGAGTCCGCCACGAGTCAATCGCAAATCGATAGCGTTGTCATTCATATCAAACAGTATTGTTGAATTTTCGTCGATATCGAGAACCGAGGAAGCCACTAACCGAATCGTCGCACTAGAGTCGTTTTTAGTCGAAACAAGGTCACCACGGTAGATCTTTTCTCCAATGGTTAGACTTGTTTCAGAAACATTTGTATTGGCAGTACGGATCGAAACCTCATTGTCGCGTTCAATAAGGTAAGCCACTGTCTTCCTCGGTAAAACCACTTCTTCTGTAGGCTCGAGCAAGTAATACCATGATGTTAGACCCACGATTCCACTCATTGAAAAAATAAATGGAAAAATGAGTTTTTTAATAACCGTACTCATACAGTAATTAATCGGAAATTGCCGACTAAATACTGAGAACGATTCAGAAAAATCTTTTTGCTGTCTCAGATAAAAACGAGATGGAATCTTTTTTACAAAGGTCTTACTCGACTATGGTCCATTCTTTTCGAAAATGAAGTTATTTTAGAGGCTTACTTTCAAATCCGAGAGCCTTTTTGTCGATACTATATTGATGAGTAAGGATTCTAAATACGATAGTTCAAGGGTGACATTTCCCATTGCGGTTAAGCTGGGGCTATTTACGCTTGTTCTTCTTTTCACAGCCACAGTACCGACCTTCCTCGAAAATGCTCGTGAATATGAATTAGCATCGAGTACGCGCGAAAAACAATTCAACCGCTCTAGTGCCATCGGCCTCGCTGAAAAAGCCGAACGAATCATTTGGCAATATGTCGACAAGACTAAACTCATTGGTGGAATGCTTATTGAGCTCAACGATATCGATCCGAGTAATTTTGATAAACTCAACCGTTTGACTTTCGAGGGAAGCCGGGAGATTACTGCCGTAGAGGTCTGGGAACGCAGGGCCTTTGGCTCAAAACCCTTTCGAAAAGTAGATCACATTCTGAATCACGGAAAGAAAATATATAGCGCTTACCCTATGCTCGATATTAAACGCAATCGTCTGCCGAAAAAACTGAAGTATGCCTATAATTTGACTGACGAGGTTCTAGCGCAAAATATCTTTGAGATCGAGTCAACGTTCTCGGGTGAAATTCAGGTCAAAAATGTAAGTTTCCTAGAAGATCACCTGATGCTTCTTGTGGCCGCTCCCGTTAAGAAAGATTCATCTAATCGCATTACTCACATCGCCATTAGCTATATCCAACCCGATCGCCTCATAAAAATCGTTCAGAATAACGATAAAAATCGCAAACTCTTTTTGGTCGACAATGATGGAAAGATCCTCGTCGATGCCGAAGAAAATCGAATGGTTAATCCCGAGGATTTAAGTGACGCCCATGTTCTTGTTAAAAAAGCCCTCAGCTCTATAGAGGGTGAAGCCCAAGCCGTTTATCAGGACTACAAAACAGGTAAAGGGGAAATGTTTATCGGTGATTTCGCGCGAAACAGCCTGGGGATTCTTGCGATTTCACAGGTGCCAGAGTCTATAATCACAAAACCCATCCGCAAAGCCAAACGAAGTGCCGTCTTTATGACCGGGCTCGTGTTCTGTGTCGCCTTCTTTTTCATATTTGTTTTTGCAATTACACTCACAAACCCTATTGAAAAACTATTTCGGCTGACCGAACTGGTTGCAAAGGGTGATTTTTCGGTTCGTGCGAGAAGACATATCAATTCACATGATGAAGTCGGACAACTCGCACTCGCATTTGATAATATGACGAAGGGGCTTGCTGAGCGACAAAAAATGGAAAGCGTCCTGCATAAGTTCCACGGCTCGGATATTGCCGAAAAACTCGTTCGCTCAAAACTGGAACTCGGTGGTGAGCGTAAAGAAGTCATAATATTCTTCAGTGACATTCGAAACTTTACTCAATTTAGTGAGCTCCGCTCTCCTGAAGAGGTGGTCGACCTGCTCAATGAGTATTTTGATATCATCGTAAAGGTCATCGATCGCAATGGTGGAATCGTGGATAAGTTTATTGGCGACTCAGTTATGGGCGTTTGGGGACTGGACGACGAAGAGAATATTGCCGAGCGAGCAATTAGGGCTTGTTTAGAATTACGAATCGCCTTCAATCGTCTTAATAAACGGCGCGAAGAAGAGGGCAAAGAGCCTGTTTACACAGGCATGGGTCTTCATGCGGGATTCGTTATTGCCGGTACTATTGGATCAGAAGACCGAATGGAGTACACCGTCATTGGCGATGCTGTGAACACCGCAAGTCGAATCGAGACAGCGACTAAAATGCAAAAGGTAGATCTTCTTGTATCTGACTCAGTACTCAAAATGACCAATAATCGATTTGTATCTGAGAAAATCACAGACGTTCAGCTTGCGGGTAAAGCGGAAGTCCTTTCACTTTACGAAATCATTGGCTACGTTAACGAAAAAGGCGAAGAAATTAAGGTTTACAATGACTTCCCGCTAAGCAATTTTGATGAGAAAACAGCAGTTTAGAAGTTGGACACTTTGAAGAGACTTCTAAATAAAGCCTAAGATTTCGACACTAAAACTCCATTAAAATCTCATATTTATTAAATATTCCAATAACTTGTTAGGTTTCTCGATTTCCCAAAACAGACTGCTTAAACTAGTAGTATGGATGGGCTAAGCTTTTTGACGATACACCGAAACAAACTCATTAAAATAATTCTAGGGGGATTTCTATTTGGATACGCCTTCCTTTCTTTTCTCTCTAGTCAAATGTCAGTCGAAACATCAGAATTACTTTGGCAATCAAAACCAAAAAGTCTTGTTCATTCCGAAGTCTATCCAAAAATTATTAGTCCCTTTGATCAAAGAGTTCACTTAAAGATTCATTCTAATAGAGCATTAAATGATTTCGAAGTGAGCTTCAATGGCGGTGAAACTTGGGAGCAACTCCCCGTCTTACCAAAAACTGAAAACGTATATTTCTTAAAAGTCGAATTATACACTCCCCAATCGGGATCTTACATAGGTTTTCAACAGGGTTTTAATAGTCGCAATAAATTGCGTGGAATCTTTGTGCGGGCAAGAGACGTACAAACCAAAATGCAGACACAGCCGCTCGCAGTGGCACTATTCTACGACCTTATCCGACCTATAAAAAAAGGACCCCCTATTGGAGATCCTCTGAAGATTTCGGATAATCGAGACGCCGATCTCGTATCTACCTTTTAAGTACTTCTCTTAAAGTCGTATAAGGTCGAGTCGACTTACCATTGTGTTGCTGGTTGAGGCGACCAATAGTGTGTATTCGCTCTTCAGCAAGACGGTCAGCAGCTTTGTAAGTTGGAATATTGTCTCTCTTTGCAATTTCAAAAACTTTGAGAAGATTATGATAAACCTGGCGCGTTTTTTCAAAAGCTCGATCCGGTGAATAACCCTCGAGTTCAACGAAGACGTTCATGAGTCCACCGGCATTAGCCACGTAATCGGGAGCGTAAAGAATTCCCATTTCCATAAGAGCGTCACCATGGCGATGTTCTTTGAGAATGTTGTTTGCGCCACCTGCGATGACCTTACATTTTAAATTTCCGATGGTATCGTCATTGACGATGGCGCCAAGGGCACAGGGTGCGAAAACATCGGTTTCTTCTGTAACAATGGTATTTGGATCTGTAACCTTTGCACCGAGTTTTTCTTGGACTCTTTTTACGCGCTCTTTATCAATATCAGCCACCGTGAGAATAGCCCCTTCTTGGTGAAGGTATTCACAAAGATTGTGGCCCACATTTCCGAGCCCCTGAACAGTAACACGAACACCTTTAAGTTCGTCAGTTCCAAACTTTTCTTTACAAGAGGCTTTAATCCCCATGAGTACACCGTGGGCGGTATAAGGTGAAGGATCACCCGATCCACCAAAGTCTTTAGGAATTCCCGTAACGTAAGGAGTTTCCATAAAAACGTATTCCATATCTTTAACTGTCGTTCCAACGTCTTCGGCGGTGATGTATTTACCATTAAGTGAATTTACGAAACGACCAAAGGCACGAAACATAGCTTCTGTTTTTTCTTTTTTCGGATCGCCAATAATGACAGCCTTACCACCTCCCAAATTGAGACCGGCTGCGGCGGCTTTATAGGTCATGCCCTTTGATAAACGAAGAACGTCGACGAGGGCCTCCTCATCGTTGTTGTATGTCCACATACGAGTTCCACCGAGGGCGGGGCCCAAAGTTGTATTATGGATAGCGATATAAGCTTTGAGGCCGATATCTTTATTGTGGCAAACAACGATCTGTTCATGGGAACCATGTTCTTCGATAATGTCAAAAACCATGAGTGGCGTCCTCCGAGTTAGAATTAATAGACAGACTAGCCGCACGAGAATAGGTATTCAGGGGATTTTGCGCAAGGGAAAAGTGCCAATTCCCGCGCCAACCTGTCATTTTTATTCGGTTTTTTGGAAAAATTTATTTGCGAGTGCACAACAAAAAATAAAGACTTTGATAGGAACAGATCATTATTTCTAATGGGTTTAGCCTGCCAATGCGGACCGCGTAAATTATAAAACAACCTAATTTCAGGAATTTGTCGGGTTTAGAAATGGATGAGCCCAGCATTACTGCTGGGCCGGATGGGATAATATTGCAAT
Source organism: Bdellovibrionia bacterium (assembly GCA_030424665.1). Taxonomy (GTDB): domain Bacteria; phylum Bdellovibrionota; class Bdellovibrionia; order Bdellovibrionales; family JAGQZY01; genus JAUHWN01. The sequence continues at coordinate 5,496 of JAUHWN010000055.1, forward strand.
TATCCTACACACGATATTAACAAAGCTCATCTGTTCTACAAAACAGATTATGTTCAATGCCTAGTATTGGGACTAAAGTGGTAGCTTCCACTTCCTTGCATTCCACGATTAATGGCGGCCACGCCGACTTTAATTTTGGGACCAACAAAAAAAGTCAGAGATTTCTCTCTGACTCTTGGTAACTTTAGTTTATTGATTCAGGTTCGCAATCGTTTATTACCAAGTACCTATGGAGCTGGGAACTGAAAATTCGTTTGGTAAATCTGTGAATTCTCACCCATCAGAAATACACGCATTCCTTCTTTTGTGTACAGTTCATTACTTTGGTGATCTGGATCGGTCGGTCGCATTCCAAAGATTGTATTAGTGGCCTTGGTGACAGGAAGATTTCCATGAATGATCTGAGATCCTTGGGTCGGGTTCGTCCCACAAGTTGTCATCGGGATATTGCGTATCTTAGTATCGGTGCTACTAGCGGCAGCAACAACGATATCAAAGGTCGCAGAGCCCGTCTTATCCCTTCGAATAAATGCACCTCCGCCTAACTCAGCAGAATTAAGTAACCCCGTCCAGGGTTGACGAGCGTGGGCTCCATTAGCGTTCCCTCCACAAGGAATTGCAGCGCTTTGGTCATTCCAAATATTGAGTTGAGGAGTATTTGCCCCTGTATCAGCTCCAATTACATATGTTAAGGCAATCATCTCGCCGGCGACTGAGTTTGCATAACATACTAAATCAGTGTGATTAACGTTGTACGAAGAACTTCCTCCGAGTTTCGTTAAATCAGATCCAAATGCATCAATAGTCCAAAGATGAAGGAAATTACTTGCGCCGCCATCATTGTCTTTTCCCGCTACAACCACAATATCTCCACCAGCACACTTCTTAAATCCATACATTTCGGCAGGGGAACTGAAAAATCCCGAGCCAATGAGGTTGCCATTGATCGTTCCATAGGTTGCACCAAATGCCGTTTCGTCAATAGGGCTACCACCGCCTGGATGGTTAGTCCAATTAGAGCCATCAAAAAATGGAAGGGCCGGTCCCGTAAATTTATAGAGGAACATTCCCGAGTTATCCTGCTTTCTTGCAAGAATGTAGAGATCGGGCTGAGATCCATTGTATAAAACGTGAAGTCCCATGATAACCATTGTCGTCGTATCTGAATGTTCAAAGGGAATTTGATTTGACCACGTAAAGCCGCCACTATCATTATCCCGCATTCCAAACATAATCCGATCACCTGCAGCAAGTACTATGGTATCGTTCTCTTCCCCGTTGAAAGGCCTATAAGACTCGACATGAACTGATTCTCGTAAGAGTGCATTATTAGTCATATCGATAAAGCTTCCTGTGGGAGTTAGGTTACTTAAACTTTTACCGTCATAAGAGCCGTACTGAACAAGGGCATCTCCCCAGTGCCATAGCCGTGCTTCATTAGGATTAGTCGAGCTGTAACCAATAAATAATGGTGACCCGCCTTCAAAAAACTTCGAAGAGGAACGGAAAAAGACTTGATCGATGTCTTTGACTTGCACCCTAAATTCAAAATCAGAATGGACATCGCCAGCGTCTCTGACCGTGTGAAGCTGAGCTCCTGAATCAGATCCCGGTGCGACAGTCGTTTTATTGAAAAGTCCGCCGAGATCTTGGTCGGCTGTAGCACTATTCCACATATCCGCTGGTGCGTTCCATTTGTCGTTCGAAACATCATTTGTACTATCAATCATTTTGTAATCGGTGTTAACCATATGAGTTCGCCAAGCGACGGTCACTCCTGGCCCAAGGTGGGCCGACTCAAGAAGGATCGATTTGTCCCCTGCTCCGCCGAGATCATCCGAAAGGTATGGTGCAAATTGATGGACAGTTTGAGAGTGAAAAAGTACATCACCGGAGAAGAAATTATAAGTATAATTTACGGAAGCTCCGTTAAAATAAATTGAATCAAATGTAATGGAATCACCATTTAGGTCACAATCCCGACCGTAAGGATCACGCCAATCCAATATCACTCCAAGACCAGAATCAACGGGTCTGTAATCTCTGTAGGAGTCAAAGCAGACCTGTCCAGAGTGATTAGCTGATTTTGTTGGGGCAATGACCTTATTTGTTTGGCATCCAGCGGGACTCCAGTACAGAGCCTGAGTGTAAGTATTGTCGCTTAATTCTGTTTCACTTGCGTTTAAAATTGAAGTGAAGTCGACCCCAGAAGTTGCTTCATTCACCAATTGAAGAGTTTGTCCCCCAGATATATCACATGTCGTACGACCAACGAACTCTAAGTCACCACTCTCGAAAGTACGTATGCTGATATTGTGATTGTCGGCATAGTCTTGGGTGACAGTAAACCTCAATTTAAGAGTGGTATCGCCATTGACATCGCTAGAAAATGCAGAAGAGGATTCAACATCGATTTGATCACCGCGAATTGCTGCAACAGTACTTCCAAAGGGAGCCGGCTTTCCTGCAACTGTCGAGATATCGACATTAGAAAAATTACCGCCATCAATTGAGAATTCGATGCTCTCAATGTCCGCAGGATCAACCAAATCAAATTGCTGACCGTCTTCATTTTTAGAGGCTAATCCCAAATACCAACTTTGGTTGAATCCACTACCACCGTGGGTAATCGTATCCTTAGCAAGCTTGACCGATGCACCATCTTCTAGAAAGCCAAAGTTGTAATCTTGAGCGTTTCCGCTGCCATTGTTAAAGCTTATTACGAGTTTATTTTCTGGGCCGTAGTTTCCATCACCGTCATCGTGGTTTTCTCCAGGCCCTCTAAAGTTAGATAGACCAAAATCAAAGTTTTGGTTTCCGCGAAATGGGCATAACATAACGGCCGTATCGTTTGGCCCCTGCATGTTGAGGCCGGTGATAGTTATGGACTCTTCGCCCACTCCCGTTTGACCTGCTAAATAGAAGCCATGGCTAATAGCCTTATCGTGATCGCAGGGCAAACCATCTCCGCCGTCGAATTGATCAGAGAATTGTTTCAAATCGCTGATTCCACCTTTAACGTATGCTTTGATTCCCTGAATTGGGCTAGGGCCGTCAAAAATTCCTGGCAAAAACTTCCATTGGAGCTGCACAGAAGTACCGTCAGCGGCGGGAGTACTATCTAAAAACCCACCTTCATCGATGTCGATCGGTCGAAAGGGCCCATAGAACCAACCCATCGAATAAAGATCACGATCGACCATATCTTTGTGCATGACGAGTGCATTTGAAAACACATTGGTCTCGTTACAGTTGGTACCACCGTCCACAGAAGCTAACTCTCCACCGAAAGGCCGCCCCACAGTTGTCGGATTAGGGGCGGTATCTGTTGGGTCCCAATATAATTTGGCCGTCCCCTGGTCGTCGGCATAAATGTCATCAAATTCCCCTGGACCGGACTCATCAAAATCAATAATACAAACCATCTTTCCTGTAGAACCAGGGCCAAAATAACCGAGAACCCCTCGCTCAGGGGAATTTCTCTCATAAACAGGATTGCCATTATCATCTTCTTCTTGATCCCAACTTTCTGGAACTTGCACAATAAGGCGTTCTTTAGTGGTAGCCGCGTTAACAAAACTATCGGCTGCTCCTGGAACCAACGAGTTTTCTCCGATTATGACTGTCCCCGTTTGGCGGTGAACATAGCGAAAGCTTTTTTCGTAAAGAGAAAATGCCGTAAACCAACCATCAAATATTTCTGTCTCAGTGATTCGCATGGCCGGACGCCCAGTAGGTGGAACAATATAAGCATCGAGTTTCCCTGTAGGACCTTTGCCTCCGGAACTAAGAAATCGCCCCTTTACAACGCCCTGTCCATCTTCTTCTGAAAAAAGCTTAACAGTCAGGAGGGCTCGAACGACACCTGGTTCAAATTTTTGATCCTTGTCACCATAGTAAATTAAAAAACGATCTCCGCGATCCCCATTGGCCGTTTCCTCATCCGCAATTACTACTAACTGAATGAGTTTTTGACCTGTTGGAAGATCAGGTACAAAAACGCTCTCTTTCCCTGCTAGGTGATGACATTCAGAATCAGGCTCGACGGTCCAACAGCGAGAGAAAATCCCGTTAATCCCTTCACCGCGAACATTCAAAATCACCCGACTCACCACGAACCCGTTTGCAGGTTCTTGGGACTGAGCGCTTACACCTTTTGATTGATGGTATGCCGCTTTTAGTTTTTCTTTTGACGGAAGCGAAATATTGAGTGTCGATGTCGTCTTTTGTTTTTCAAGAGAACAAGAAACAAAAAAGAAGCTAAGGAAAACAATCACCGAGTATTGCGTAAACTTTTTCATAAACGTACTACCTTGTCTTAATAGACCTAAGAAAAATGCTTTTACTTAATACTTTTCGGGATTTAGGTCGAAATCTGGAGAAGGGGTCTCAGACAGATACGCTCAGCTCAAAAAACAAGACCATTACTAAGGGAACTTAACAAATCCCAGTCGCTAATGGTCTTCGATTCTCATTTTAGGTCAGCGGTAGAAGCTTCCTTTTGGTAGCAATACCGCATCATAGTGCCCGAGCAAATGACACCGACCCGCTACCAAAAGGAAGCTTCTACCTAAGGGGCGGATTCCAAGAGGTGGGTTTGGTAGACTTGACTCTTCCGGCCCATAATAAAAACTCGTTCTCCAGGACCACTAGGTAGATCGTACTCTTCTCGAGTTTTAAACAGTCCAACCAGATTATCACTCGAAGAGGTTCCCACTGGTAATCTTCCTAATTCGTTGATCGCATCAAACGAAATAGCTCCTCCTCCTGTACAGGAGTCCGTTCGAATTTCTTCGATCGGTGAAGCTAAGGTATTTGCCCCACCGTGAATGATCCTAAGAGCTCCCGGGACAACGAGAGAGTCTTTAAAAATGACACCCATGTGGTGAGTCCCCTTCGGCGAGTAACTTTGATAGGTCAGCATTCCGACACCAGAAGAACCACAGTAGGAGCCAGTGTTATCCCATAGCATGATGTTTGTAGGATATCCTGCGTGAGCGACTTCGTTTGAAAATGGCACCAGGTAAAAGGCTGTGTTCGAACCTCTCATGGCTCGATGACAAGAAAGTTCATTAAAATCAACATCCCAGGATCCCGGAGCTCCTAAATATGAGTGGATAACCGAACCTGAATTATCTAAAACCAAAACATTTAAAACGTCTGTACCGGACCCTTGACGGCCTATTATCATCGCATATTCACCCTCACCAGTACATTTACGCATATATGGCCTTTGTGTTGGATCAAAGAGATTTGCCGCTGCGACTGAAAGATCTCCCCCTACGACTTCAGCACTCGCTTCTGACAAGTTTGAGGGCATGTTTTGCCACGATCCACTGTCGAAATAAGGGAGATTACTTTCTATCAAACGAAAAACTCGGCTGTCCCCATTAACATAGGAATTGGCATAAATGAGGAGATCACGACCTCCATTGTCCATCATCACCATTCCATGTATTTTCATAGGGTCCGAGCCAATAGAGTGAACGATAGATACCGTTGGGGAGAATTGAACCTGACCGTTATTGTCAATAGCCCCAAACTGCAAGCGATGGCCAACGCTAATAACAAAGTGACCTCGACCATTGGAATTATTGGGTCGATAGGCAACGATGTGTGCCGTCTCTTTAAGTTCAGTCGCACTGGCATAGGTAATATAATCATTGACGTTTAAAGCTTGAGTGAGATTAACAAGATCGCGATTTTCATAGGCTCCATGGTGAACAAACGAGTCCGGCCAATGCCAGATGCGCAGGCGACTTGGACTCGATTCATCGATTCCTAAGATAAGAGGCGAGCCACCGTCAAAAAAGTTTTCTGACATTTTATAGAATTTTTGGTTGAGACCCTTTACGCGCATTGCCCATTTGTACTCATCCGTTGCTCCGCCATCTTTTTTTAGTGTATAAAACTGAGCTCCATTATTATCGCCCGGGTCGGTTGACGTTGCGGCAAATTCATCGGCTCCATTTGAAGATGTTATGGAAATATCAAATTGTGTAGAGTCTTTTTCTTGCCAAATTGGCTCTCCACCTGCGTTTCCGGAGGCGGAACCGAGAGGTTTAAAGTCTGTATTAACAGGAAACCCTGCCAAGTTAACATCAACTCCTGGCCCCAGGTGGGCCGCTTCGAGAATAATAGAATTAGTTCCTGGGACAGAAGTACCAGCCGAAACCAAAAAGGGAGCTACTGTATATTGACTGATCGAATGTAAAATTGATCCAGCTAATCCGGTGTAATAAGACTCCACAGGAAAAATACTTCCACTATAAGTAAATACCGAAGTAAAATAAAAATCATGACCCGGGCTACTTAAATTACAATCTCTTCCCGACGAATCTTTAGAAGAAAAATGGAAGTCAAAGGGCCGGGCCGCCTCGGGATCCGAAACAAAGTCCTCCTGGCTAAGGCAACGAGGCCCCAGAACATCGATAGTCTTAAGTGGAATATCTATTGTTTTGCCCGTGCAACTCGAATCCGTGTACTCAAGTCTCAAAGGAATTTCAGAATCTGTAATGCCGGCGACATCTTCAATACCATTTGGAAATTGATTTGAATTACTCACATTGGTGACTTGAACACCCCAACTATTACTCGATGGTGTGCAAGTGGCATCGAAATTAATCACTGGAGATGTGAAGGTATCAGAAGATAGATTGTATTTATTCACAACTGAAGAACTTACTTTGAAGCGAAATCTGACGCTGGCAACTGATGCGAGCGCTGCTGCTAGTTCATCTTCTAGAGCCGCACCTGGTATCCCTAAAATAGTTCTCCCGTGAACACTTGCGGAAGTATTCAGATTACCAACAGAGACTGTATTGAACGTGTTACTTCCATTAATAGCAAAAGAAACTTCATCTATCTCTGAGGAGCTAAATCCTTCGGACCAAAAATCACCTTCACGCCCGATAGTAGGGTAAAGAATCCAGCTATCCTGAACAAAAGAGTCGGATACGACCTCTTTCGGAAAGGTCATTGGCTTATCAATGATGGTTCCCCATTCGAACCGGGGGTTCGAGTCAGAGGCTTGGGCAATCACCATTTTTAACTCATGTTGATCACAAGTCTCACAACCATCGTTACCTTCATCTGGTAAGATTGGAATGGCTCCACCAGAAAAATACTCTATCTTTCCGTCTTGTGAAATTCGATACGGACACATGGTCATCACAAAATCACGATTCTGGTGATGGATCCCAGAAAAAACGATATCCGTTTGGCTTTGCCCGCTGGTGCGACCTATAGGACTCATCCCGATGTCACGAGCTTTCTTCCCACACGGAGGGCCTTCTGGCCCACCTCTAAACTGATCTTTGATAAACTCTTCATCGGCCGCAGTTACGGTTCGATAGAAAAATTCAAATCCATCGATACTATCACTTTGTCCGAAAACCCCTGGCAAATAGCTCCACTGAATTTTTAAGTCGCCCGCCGCATTTCCAGAATCACCAATAATTAAAAACTCCATGTCTTCACCGACAGGGAATACCCCTAGAGGGCCGTAGAAACCACCAGCCATATGCAAGTCGTTTTCAACCATATCTTTACTGAGGAATAGAAATTCATTGAAAAGTGCAGAGCCACCGCCTGCAACAGTCCGAGAAGGGTCACATTGACTGGCATGGGTCGACGTTAAAACGCCTCCCTTAGGTCGACCCACTCGAGAGCTTGACGGGGCTTGGGTTAGATCCCATTGCAGCAATGAACCGCCCGCTGCTGATAAGTAAAAATCATCCATATTACCTGGAGCAGAATCTCCATCATCTTCTGCACAGGCGAATAAAGACGTTGAGCTACTTCCCGGTCCAAAGAAACCCATGATAAGTCGTTCAGGCGATTCAACTTCCGCGATTGGATCGCCGTTTTCATCTGTGTACCGGTCATAGTGTTGTGGTATTTCAATAAGGAGTCGCTGTTGTGGATCTGTGATAACAAGGGGGTTAATGGATGGAGCCATCTGAATGCCATCGATTAATATGTCTCCATTTTTTCTGAGCTGATAGGTGAAAGATTGATCGTAGAGAGAAAAGACATTGAACCACCCAGCAAAAATCGCCGACTCGGCAATTCGCATTAGAGGCTTGCCGTTTCCGGGGTTGTACATCATGTCGAGTGTTCCCGTTGGACCATTTCCGGATGCATTGAGATAGCGCCCTTTAATTAAAGCCTCGCCTTGAGATACTGAGGTCGGAGTTACATTAATACGAACTGGAATGTCACCACCACTCAGTTTCGTCAAACGACCCGTGTTATCGCCATAATAAATAATCATATTGGGGCCAGAAACTTGAACAGTGGCACCGGTAGTCGGATCTACAGACTCAGATTTTCCAGCCGCTACAAGAATTTGTACTAAGTGGTCACCGTTGTTCGTGCCAAGTTCTCTAATGCGGTAAATGTCATCCGAGGGAAGACGCAAGCAATCTGATCCCTCATCATCCCAACAACGATTTAAAATGCCATTTTTAATGCCAGGACCGCGAATATTAAAAATAACTCTTTGAATTTCATAACCAGCCACCAAAGATTGTGAAGTGACATCACCGGACTTTTCTTGAATCGCTTGCCCAGAATAACTAATCTTCTTAGGAAGTTTAAAAGAGATACTTGAAGTCTCAGACTGTTTTGATTGACTACAGGCCGTTATGACAAAGGCCAAAGAAATAAATATAGCCAATCTTAATCGATCGAATATTAATGAGCTCATACGTCCAACCTTTTTCGAATTCTCTCTTTATTTTCGGCTTTTTAGAGAGCTTCTCAATATGAGGTCCCATAGTTATACGCTCATCTCAAAAGACTAGACCTTTCATAAGAGAACTTAACAAATGCCGTTTAAAAGGGTGATTCAGAACGAATCACTTAGAAAATATGGCGATAAAGAAGAATGAATAGAGATAGCAAGATAAATCCCACAAAAACAGCGCCGGAGATAAAATCCTGGTCAAAAAGTTTTCGGAATCGGTTTTTAATTTCTTCGTGTTCCGAATCGAACGACTCAGTTTCGAGATTTTTTTCATCGGCTTCTAAAGAGATAAATTCTTTATCTTGAATTTTTATCGCAAAAGATTGCCGCCGATTATTCACTTTGTGTTGATCTGAAATAACTTCGTCCATAGAGCTACTATTTTCCTGGATTTTTGGCGTAAATTCGTAGTGTTTTTCGAGCTCTTCGATGACTTGCTTTTTCAAAAGATGCTTTTCGATATTCCAGCTATGGGTGGGGCTTTCAGAGCTATGAACCCGGGCCACAGATTGAAGCCAATAGGCCTTATTCAGATCAGGGTACTTTTCATTGAGCGCCATATACCACTGGAGTGAGCGATATATATGGGGCGGAGCTTCTGCATGGTTTTTTGTCCACCGGGTCCAAGCCGATGGATCAACCATTAGAAGTTGGCAAATTTTTCGTTGGGATAAGCCCAATTTCTGCCGGATTTCTTCAAGATCTCCGAGCTTATTCTTAATGACCTGAACTTCTGCCTCATATTTGAGTCTTAAAGGGCTCTTTGAACGATCTTTAAATACCTGGCGTGAATCTTCGGTGTATTTATCTGTATTTGTAGGCTCCATGTTTTGTATTGTATTTCGCAACTTTTACTGTGGCAAAACAATATATAACTAGTTGTATTTCACAATATCTAGGTCTAGGTGATTGGCTGTTCGTGATTTAAGTTATTGAAATTGCGAGAGATTTCCAGCTTTTTAAGACGAAGCTCCCCGTTCAGAGTCTCAAATGCGCCGCGCATCTCACTTATAGTTATAAGTGAGACTATTATATATATAATATTACACAGCTATTTTATGATCGGATTGATTTTTCTGACGGAGCGGCTCACAGACCTAGCCAGAGAAGCTGTTCGGCGAGCGAATATCCAAGGTTAGCCTTTTTTAATCTGGAGGTGCTTAAAGGCTAAGCAAACCCTTTAAAAGCTCTCTTATAGTAATCGGAACCACCTCGCCTTTTAATAACCAATATTTTTAGGACCCTGAGGTTTCCTGAGATTGAAATTACCTAGCCTTAACCCTCGATTGCATATATGGAAGATATGGCAGATTTTCTGGCTCTAAAACAGGGCCTAGCCCAATTAATTTCTTAAAACGCAATCGAGGACTTTTTATGGCAGAACTTCCAGATGGGATCGCAGAAAAAATCGAAGTACTTTCCGAACAAGGAAACCACTTTCTTGATGAGGAGTCCAATTGGCAAGAAGCCATTCGAGTTTGGGAAGAAGCCCTTTCTCTCCTTCCAGAGCCTAAAGAAGATTGGGAAGCCTGTCTTTGGCTCTACGGCTCCATTGGCGAAGCCTATTTTGAGGGAGAGCTCTACGAAAAATCTCTTGAACAGTTTCAGCGCGCAGCCGAACTCGATGAAAGCAACCCTTTTATTCAATTTAGAATTGGCGCTAATCTCTTCGAACTCGGAAAGAAAGACGAAGCAAAAATACAATTTGCTAATGCTATCGATCTCGGCGGTGAAGATCTTTTTGAAGATGAAATTGAATATCGTCAGATAGTAAAGAGTAAACTGAAACTCCATTAATTGAGCGTTCCAATCAATCTTTATTAAAAATAAAAGCGACTAGAGGCGCTTTCCCTGGATTTCGCGCATGGTGTTTGCCGCCAGGTTTTCTATAAAACGCAACTCGTTTTCGAGACTCCTTCGCGCATTGCCTTGCTCGAGTCGATCTTCACTAAAAAAATCATACTTCGAAAATAAACCGAGGGTTAATTTGCCATTTTTAACCCAGACAAAGTATTCCACCCCCTTTAAAGGTGATTTTTGATCGAGAGAGTAAAGGGCCTCGAGCCATCGTGCTGATACCGTGTTACTTTCTGAGTCCACCAGGCTGTACTTCAAAAATCGCTGCTGGACCGGCAGTCGAAGTAAATGCTTAAGGCGCTTTAAAGCAAAGCGACCCGACTTAAATTTACTTAATCCCGAAGTCATAATGTTTGCGAAATAAAAGAGCGCTGTGTGACCAGCGAAACACAAGAACAAGTTAAGGCCCGATTCTTCGCGCACATATAAGTAAAGACCGACGGCAGACAAGATATATACGATAAAGAGACTCAAGTTTCCGGGGATGCGTAGCGGAGGACACAGTAGCACATTTTTAGATTGTAGTTTCGTTTCAGGAAAATGCAGAAAAAAACCATTATCAATAAAGTGATCGTAACGGATCGCTAATGGCGAAGAATCGATCCGCAATTTTGTTTCGAAGAACATGACGAGGTGATCCGCGATTCGCCTTTGAAAAACGTCTTCGACCTGTTCGATGCGAATCGACTCATGGAGCGCCTCCAGTGGAAGCCAGTTGTATTTTTCTGGAGGCCTTTCGCTTCGATACTTACCCATTTGATAAAAGAAAGACTTGTGCTGTTTGAGAAGTTTTTTCTTTTTTGAAGAGTGGTACTTGTCGCCTACAAAGTTAAAAATTAATACGACTAAAATAAAGGCAATGCCTAAAAACACAAGGTGAATAGCGCTTAGTTCTTCAAAATTCATAGGAGCTTCTCCGAAATTTATTTTAAAAATGTTTTCTTGTGAGTTCACCGAAATCTTTATAAACTCGATAGAAGTCATGGAAGAGTTTGTTAAACCACGAAATCAAAAGCAAAATAGCTCCACAGGCAAACGCAAGGCCCGAAAAAAGGTTTATGCACTCAATAAGAACAAATATTTGCTTGAGCCTGAAGTTTGGAAGCTCGAAAAACTATTAAAGTCTTCTTTTAAATCTGACACTCGAAATGTCATATTGCTGGAATTAGCACTGAGTACTGGAGCTCGGGCGACCGAACTTCTCGAACTCACGAGAGATGATCTGAATGTTTATGATGAAAGCCTATTTATCCATGGCATTAAGGGCTCCAATGACCGGGAACTCCCCTTGCGCAAGAAACTCTTTCAGGCTTTGAATGAATTAACGATGGATTATAAGGGACAGCATAGGCTTTTCCCGATTGGCTATCATCGGCTGCGAGATATATGGGACTATTACCGCCCCTGTGATAAGAAGTTTCACTCCCTGAGGCATACATTTGCTATTCGATTATTTAGAAAAACAAAAGATCTTCGACTTCTACAAGTAGCACTCGGCCATAGAAACATCACTAATACCATGATTTACGCCGACTACGTTTACTCTCAGCACGAACTTAAGAAGCTCATTTTATAATTAGCGCACATGCACTTTTTTTGAGCGAATTTTAATAACCTTAACTTCTTCATCAGTCGATTGAATTTCCCGCTCGCCAGTTCGAACGCGTGATTCACTCTTATCGATATTGACACGAGCCTCTTTAATCGAATCATTCAGTGCATTCTCTAAAGCATTTACGGTCGCGCCGCGATCCGCTTTTGCGCTCATTGAATATGCGAGTGTTAACGAAATAAGAACACAGAAAACAGCCATGTTTTTCACGAAATATCCCCTATTTTTCTACCAAATACTAATTCACCCATAGTTAAGAAGTGCTAAACCCATTCCGGGTATAGACAAAAGAAATCTCATATTAGCGTTTAAAAATTAGATCGGCGTCACATAATTAGACACCTTGAGCCTAGCGATCGGCATTATTGGAACTGGTAGTATTCTTTTGAATTATCGGGTGTACTCGCTACTCGCCGTCAGCAGCGTCTAGGGCCACAGGAGCGTCTTCAATCACTTCTCTGCGTTCATCGCGCCACTGTAGGACTTCGCTCTTTGGCTTATCTCCAGAGATCTCGTTGGGATCAACATCAACGATCTCAGGTGAATGACTTTTGGTTCGAATCAAAATATCGCTTTCTCTGGGGCGTTTATTGGCCTTTTTCTTATTCACTCGAGCCTCTTTATGGGAGTCCTCAAGAGCGGCATTCAAAGCGTTCTTAATTGAAACTCTTTTTGCGACCGCAGGCAGTGTTAAAAGACTTGCTGATATTAAAATAATACAAAATGACATGACTCTCTTCATAACAATCCTCTTTCTCTCTTTAATAGAGCAAAACCACTGCCAAACTGAAGACTGACAGGTCGGTTGTGACGAGCCAGTCTTGTCGAAATATTTTTTGAATGCCTATTAGTTGTCCATGACGATTTGAAACATCGACGAATATTTTATTTTGAGAAATGCCTCTACAATCCTCAATAGAATAGCTAGGTAATTACAAAGTTGTTTTTGAGGTCTTCTTAGATTCGCCAGTTTTGTCAACGTACTCAATGTTCATGCTTTCAAATCGAAGGGCGATATTTTCTGTAAGCCTCTGCTCTCCCCCACTTCCACCGGTATAAATGGATTCGATTTTAGCCTGCTTGAGCTCGAAAACCGCATCTAATGATTCGCTGCTACAGGTGAAGCGAACAGTCCCAATAGCAATAGACTCATCAACCATTTTGTAAAAGTAAGCAGACTCTAAACCTTGCCACTTAGTAATTGAAAGCATTTGTCTTTCGGGCTTCTGCGGAGGTTGGGCTCCCTGAACTTGACCGTGATGATGAGCTCCTAGGCCCCAACTCCAAGCTAAAACATCGAGTTCGCCAGCAAAAACATCAACGTTCATGTCCGGGTGGTCAATTCCGACAATTTGTAACTTCATTTCACATCCCTTGTGATTATTACTTCCATAAAAGCTCATTAAAGTCTCCTTTGATGGGGTTTTGCTCTATGGATTAATTGTAAACAAGGGAGGTGACAGTCCTTGACGCCTAAAAAAGAAAGCTAAATCCAACACCTAGGCCCAAATTATATGTAATAGGGTCAGAAAAAATAAGGCTGAAGAGACCTTCAGTATAGAGATAGGCTTTATCTTTTCGGAGAGTCCACTCGCGACCAAAGCCAACCGCGAGACCAATTTGTGAATCCAAGTCCCCACTACTTGAAATACTTGTAGAGTTACCCGTTGACTTCACTTTAACTTCTACACCCAACTCAAACTCCAATCCCGCGAGAATATAGTACTTTCTCTCATTGCCGGCATAGGGCTTAAAATATGCGCCCAGCTGAACAAAAGATTGGCCCCGCTCTAACTTACTACTACCAACACTCGAGATCAGTGAGTTGGCTGTGCTATTCATACTGTAGGTCGAATACAAAACTGATAGGCGAAGCTGAGTATATTCTTCTAGGGGAATATTGAAATTCAATCCGTACTTTAAAGTACTGCCACTAAAGTCATCGACGGAAATTTGCCCAAAGTCGGTTATTAAGATTTGGCTGGTTTGCAAGGCACTGCCATATGAAAAATTCAAACCAAGGGCAAAGCGGCTCGAAATATGCTTCATTGACTCTTTCTCTAGCACATCTTTGAGGCGCGGAAGAACTTGCTTCTTTTTGACTTTTACCTCTTCTGGTCGGATCAAGTTCTTTTTTAACTGTTTGGCGTGAACAAAGCCAGAAATCGTATCTTCCGCGAGCAGGTATTCAACTTTCAGCCAATCTTTGTTCTTACTTATGCGCACGTTGATAACTGAACCCGGTGGCAGAGCAATCAACAAGCGCGACTCATCACTGGGTTCTTGATAAATATCGACAGGCTTTTTGATTTTGTAATCCTGGGCCACAGACAGGGACCCAAAAAATAATAGAATAAGGGCAAAAATCACACCGACAGAGGGCTCAAGCGCTAACTGAAAGCGCAACCATTTTTTTAATCTCACGCGGCAACTCTCTGGGTGTTTTGGACTTTCATAAAATTAGTAAACGTTAAATCAACCCAGCTGTCAAAAAATCGGGAAAAATTGTATTTATAGCAAGTAAATTCAAATCTTTAGCTCACTGGGCTAGATCCTTGTAAAGCTAAATTTATGTTGCTTTTAGGTCAGATTTCTATAAGAGTTCCGAGTCATATTGTTTAAAGCTGAAATAGACATAATAACGTGGGGTTGTTGATTATGGCATTAGCTGGTCCTTACCGTGCAAAAATACTGGGTACTGGTTCTTTTTTTCCAGAGAAAATGCTCACCAATAAAGATCTCGAGAAGATGGTCGAAACCAACGATGAATGGATTGTTGAGCGTACCGGTATTAAAGCCCGCCGAATTGCCGAGGATGGGGTTGTTACTAGTGATTTGGCATTGAAAGCCTCTCAGAGGGCCTTAGAAGCTGCAGGAAGAACTCCAGAAGATATCGACATGATTATCTTCGCCACTGTTTCTCCCGACCAGGTCATGCCCAGCGCCGCCTGTGAGCTGCAACATAAATTGGGATGCCGCAACATAATGGCCTTTGATCTCAGCGCTGCATGCACTGGTTTTGTTTATTCTCTTTCTGTGGCTGAGCAATTCGTACGCTCAGGGATGTACAAAAACGTACTCGTGATCGGCGCTGAAATTCTCCACCGACTCGTCAATTACAAAGATCGTGGGACTTGTATCCTATTTGGCGATGGGGCCGGAGCAGCTGTTGTTGGTCCCGCCGAAGAAAATGAAGAAAACGGAATTCTCAGCATGCACCTCCACGCCGATGGTAGTCTTGGAGATCTTTTCGTACTTCCCGCCGGTGGATCTAAAATTCCATTTCGCCAAAACGTCCTCGATAAAGACCTTCAGTACGTGCAAATGAAGGGTAAAGAGATCTTTAAAAATGCGGTTCGAACCATGTCTCAATGCTGCCAGGAAGCCCTCGATGCCAACAATCTGTCAAAAGATGACGTCGACTGGGTTATTCCCCATCAGGCCAATCGCCGAATCATAGAAGCCGTAGGCAGGCACTTCGGAATTCCCGATGAAAAAATTATCTACGACCTAGAAACTAAAGGAAATACCTCTGCAGCCACCGTTCCAATGGCTCTTGATGCCGCCGTCAAAGATGGCCGAATCAAGCGCGGTGACATGGTTCTCCTGACCGCCTTTGGCGCAGGACTGACTAGCGGAAGTATTTTGTTGAGGTATTAATCATGTCGATTGCTGCACTTTTTCCCGGACAAGGGAGCCAACATATTGAAATGGGAAAATTCTTATTCGAGAATTTTAAAACCGCCAAAGAACTTTTCGAAGAAGCGGGCGACACCCTTTCTCAAGACTTTAAAAAACTTTGCTTTGAAGGACCTGAAGAAGACCTTATGCTGACTGAAAATACTCAGCCGGCTCTCCTTCTGACTTCCTATGCCACCTATAAAATTTTAAAAGATGAGACTGGATTTAAGCCAAGTCTCGCTTCGGGCCACTCCATTGGTGAATACTCTGCTCTCGTCAGCGCCGGAGTCTTTAGTTTTTCAGAAGGAATGCGTGCCGTAAGAGCTCGCGGATTGGCCATGCAAGAGGCCGTTCCTGTTGGTCAGGGGGCCATGGCTGCCGTCATGGGGCTCGACTCTAATCAGCTCGATCAGCTTTTGCAAAAAACTCGAGAGCAGAATAAAGATTGGGTCATCGAAGCTGCTAATTTCAATGCCCCTGGGCAGATTGTTGTGAGTGGTAGCAAAGAAGCGATCGAATGGGCGGCGCAAAATATTAAAGGGACCGATATTGATCCCAGTCCTCGAAAGTTGCGCTTGATTCCTCTTAAGGTATCCGCACCATTTCACTGCTCAATGATGAAGCCCGCCGAAGAGCGAATGGCCCAAGTTTTGGGTGAAATTGCTTTCAAAGCGCCCCAATTCCCCGTGGTACAAAACCTCAAAGCGACAGTAGCTACTTCTCCTGATGAGATGCGAAATTTTTTGATTTCTCAGGTTACTGGAGCTGTTCTTTGGACTCAGTGTGTAGAAACCCTGAAAGTACAAGGCTGCCAGGCTTTCATAGAATGTGGACCGGGCAAGGTTCTCGCTGGATTGGTGAAAAAAATTGACAGTGATGGTCTAAAAACATTGAATATCAATTCTTTAGATGATTTAGGGGCTGTTCAAAACTTCATTAAAGAGGAAGCTGGATGACAAATTTGAACGATCACAAAGTACTAGTGACTGGAAGCTCACGTGGTATCGGAGCCGGGATCGCCAAGGTTCTTGCCGATATGGGTGCTCAAGTTGCTGTGACCTATTCAAGTTCAAAAGAGCCTGCAGAAAAAGTTCTGGCTTCCCTTCCTGGGGAAGGACATCTACTCATTCAATTAAATGTTGGAGATCCGGAGTCGGTCGATGCCGCCTTTAAGACGATCAACGAAAAGTGGGGATCAATTACTGGTTTGGTTAACAATGCAGGAATTACTGCTGACCAACTTCTGATGCGCCTCAAGCCCGAAGATTTTGACCGTGTTATAGACACAAACTTAAAAGGTACCTTTCTTTGTACTAAAGCGGCTACAAAGCCAATGATGAAGGCGAGAAAAGGATCCATTGTAAATATCACTAGCGTAATAGGTCAGATGGGAAATGCCGGCCAGTCAAACTATGCAGCTAGTAAAGCGGGCACGGAAGCATTTGCAAAGTCAGTCGCCCAAGAAATCGCAAGTCGCAATGTTCGCGTTAACAATGTCGCTCCCGGTTTTATTGTAACCGACATGACTGATGTTCTCCCAGACGAACAGAAAAAAGCTATACTTGCGAATATCCCAATGAATCAGTTGGGCAACGTAGAAGATGTGGCCATGGCTGTGGCCTTTTTATTAAGTGATGACTCAAAATATATCACCGGACAGACAATTGCTGTTAACGGTGGATTGTATATGTAAACGGAGGAAATTATGTCAGCAGTACCTGCAAAAGTAAAAGAAGTGATCGTCGAGCAACTCGGTGTTGATCCTGAGAGAGTAAAGGCTGAGGCTTCTTTTATTGATGATCTAGGCGCAGATAGCTTGGACATTGTTGAGCTAGTCATGGCAATGGAAGAAGAGTTCGGAATTGAAATTCCAGATGAAGATGCTGAAAAGCTTAAAACAGTTCAAGATGTAGCATCTTACTTGCAAACAAAAGGTAAGGCATAATCCATCCATCTCAACGAGGGATCCTATGGCTGAAACAGTATTTGAACGTCCGGGTATAAAGCAAAGAAGAGTTGTCGTAACGGGAATGGGCATGGTCTCTCCCGTGGGAACCACTGTCACTGAATCTTGGGAGCAAATCCTCAAGGGAACATCTGGTATTGGTGAAATAACTTCTTTCGATTCAGAGAACCACTCTGTGAAAATTGCTGGTGAAGTCAAAGGATTCAATACTGACGAATACATTCCAAAGAAAGAACAAAAGAAAATGGATCGTTTTATCCATTTCACTTTGGCGTGTACGAAAATGGCTTTTGAAGATTCAGGTTTAGACCCTCGCGAAGATGAAGCATTAGGTCTTCGAACTGGGGCGATTATTGGAGTTGGGATTGGTGGCCTTCAAGGTATTGAATCCGCTAAAGCGGTTTTAGATAGCCGAGGTCCCCATAGAATCTCACCTTTCTTTATTCCACAGGTAATTACAAATATGGCTTCGGGTCATGTCACTATCGACTGGAAACTTCGTGGTCCCAATTACTCTGTGACTTCTGCCTGTGCCACTGGAGCTCACTCCATAGGTGAAGCTGCAAAGTATATTCGAGATGGCCACTGCGACGTAATGGTCGCTGGAGGAAGTGAGGCAACAGTCACTCCCCTTGCCGTTGGTGGATTTGCATCAATGAAAGCCCTTTCAACTCGCAATAGTCAGCCGACAATGGCATCAAGACCCTTTGATAAAAACAGAGACGGATTTGTACTTAGCGAAGGTTGTGGTGTTCTTATACTTGAGGACTTCGAACACGCCTCAAAACGTGGAGCTAAAATATACGCAGAAGTCACTGGGTACGGAGTTTCTTCCGATGCCTACCACATGACTAATCCTGCTCCTGGCGGAGCCGGCGCAAAGCTCGCCATGGATCGCGCGCTGAAAGATGCCCGCATGAATCCAGATCAAATTGGCTATGTGAATGCCCACGGCACCAGTACACCTGTCGGCGATGAAATCGAATCCCAGGCCATCGAAAGTCTCTTCGGTGACCACTCAAAAAAATTATGGGTGAGTAGTACTAAGAGTATGACTGGTCACACCCTGGGTGCCGCCGGAGCCATCGAAAGTATTTTTTCGATTTTAGCTCTAAAAAACGGAGTTGTTCCGCCAACAATCAATCTCGATGATGTCAGTGATGGCTGTAACCTTGATTACGTTCCCCATACTGCTCGTGAAGGTCGATTCGAGGCCGTTCTCAATAACAGCTTCGGATTTGGTGGAACCAATGCCAGCGTGATCTTCACGCCGGTCTAAGGTTATTGGTAGAAAACTTTACTGATTTCACCCATACAGGTTACACCCGTGACAACATAATCAGTCTTTGAAATGGCTTCATCGAAGGCTCCATTGGGCTCAATATAAACAATATCACCACCCGATGCTGACCCAAGATCAATACTCGAAGAACCTGTAAACCCCATCATCGAACAAAATTCTACGTGCTTATTTCTTTCGGGCCAATTTCCGTTACCCACACTGATTCGCCCCGATCCTTCAGGTCCTTCATACCGAAGATTCACAAATGTGTACTCTTGAGTATCTACATCAAAGGTAGATAAGCTTGCTTTGATATTGGGGTTTATTCTTTGCAAAACATCGTCTGGATTAGGAGCTCCGTTGGGCCAGTTTCTCGCAACCTGCCCTCTCGAATCACCACAGGCCCAACCTCTTTTAACTAGAGTATTGAAGGTATTAGGCTCACCATTAACCCGACCGTCATCGTAGTACATATCTCGAAACTGATTGAGAACATCCATCTCACTGGTACCAACGATTTCTTCACTCACCCACTGGTAGCCTTCAGCATTTTCTTGGCAGGATTGATGGTCCTGGCGAGTGGTATTATGAACATTGCCGGCTTCGTTTTTACAGATTAATACGCTACAGGCGACCGTCTCCACATCGCCCTCATTGATATCACCCACGACTGCTAGAGTCGCTTGGGGTAAAACGATAGTAAGACTTAAAAGCCATGCTTTTAGATTCATAGTTCCTCCGAAAAACTAATGCAGTGCGTAATTAGCAGTAGGAACTCCTTTTTACAAGGAAATAAATAGTCATTCTAGCCACTTAAAATTGAGTCTACCCACGTTTAGAAAAAGAAACTCAATTCCATTTGTTAATCGCCAGTCCCCCTTTTGAATTCTCTAAATACCTATTCTTAGGCGTGTTATCTGCGTTTCTCCCTCGACAGAAACACTAATCAATGAAAGAATTTTTCGCGTCGGCAAAAGCAATTCGACACCGGGGAGGAACCATGGCTCAAACCATTGATTTATTCATAGCGAGCGATCACGCCGGTTTTTCTCTCAAATCCCAACTCACCGCCCTTGAGCAAATTAGCGACTACCAAATTCGATGGCATGATCTTGGGCCCGGTGATGACAGTCGTGTCGATTACCCGGACTACGCGGACCTTCTCTGCAAAAAATTGATCGAGAAGTCTAATGGGACAGGGGTCCTAGTTTGTGGTTCCGGCCAGGGCATGGCGATAAGGGCCAATCGTTATCCTCAGATTCGAGCCGCCCTTTGCTGGAGCGAAGAAGTGGCAGAGCTTTCTCGAGCCCATAATAACGCCAACGTTATTTGTATGGGTTCTCGCCTGATTCCTTTTGAACTCGCACAAAAAATACTTCTTCGCTTTTTGGAAACTGAATTCGAAGGCGGACGCCATGAAGGCCGCGTTGAAAAGCTCAATGCAAAAATTTAAAAGTATTGAAATTATATAAAAGTTTTAAAAGTCCACAAAAGAGGAAAAACACGATGAATTTAAAAGAAACTGATCCTGAGATTTCAAAATACATCCACCACGAAATGGATCGGCAGGAATACGGACTCGAAATGATTGCTTCTGAAAACTATGCTTCAAAGGCTGTTATGGAGGCTCAAGGTTCTATTCTGACTAATAAGTATGCCGAAGGCTATCCTGGTAAGCGATACTACGGCGGATGTGAATTCGTTGATCAAATTGAACAACTCGCTATCGATCGCGTAAAAAAAATTTTTGGTGCTGAGCACGCCAATGTTCAACCCCATTCTGGCTCACAAGCTAATATGGCGGTATACCTAGCGGCAGCGCAGGCGGGAGACAGTGTTCTCGGAATGGATCTTTCAAATGGAGGGCACCTCACCCACGGTTCTCCGGTTAATTTTTCGGGTATTTTATTTAATGCCTCATTTTATGGAATAGACCCCAAAACTCATCGAATAAATTTTGATAACATTCGAAAGCAAGCCAAAGAGTCCAAGCCTAAATTAATAATTGCAGGATATAGCGCCTACCCTCGAACTCTTGATTTT
>JAUHWN010000212.1 GCA_030424665.1 Bdellovibrionia bacterium
CCAATGCCCGAGCGGGAGGAATTTCGACGTCGTCTCTCAGCGATGCCTACGAAGGAGTATTAACTCTCGGTTACAGACCCTCACAATCTTCGTTTGCTTACCTTTTGAGACCAGCCATTTTTTATATGGCCACTGATGGATCTGGAGGACAAAATGCTGGCTTTATAGGTAAGTATGAGTACAATCTTCTCGGTTACTCAATCTATCCAATACTTCGTTACCACTTGCTTGAAGACAAAACGATTAAATTTTTCACGCAAGTTGGAATTGGTTGGGGCCAGATTAATGGTGAGATTAAAGAGGTAAACACCGACGATATTAGTGCAAAGTTTAGTGGCTCAAACCTTGGTTATCTCGTAGGACTCGGAGTGGAGTTTTGTTTTGATTCAGCGGGCTCCCATTGTCTAAATCTCGAAGCCAATATGAGAATTCATTATATCGAAAGAAACACCACAGATGAGGCCAGTGGAACCTTTCCAAGTGGATCACTCACTCAAGCGGCGCCTGGTGCGGAAATCGAATTGGATAACCGAGACCTTGGTACGACGATGACTGGTATTCAAGGAATCATCGGTTACACCTTTCACTACTAAGGTCTGCCAGCAGGCTGTTTAAGCCAAAGACCAAGTATTCACCATAGATTTCAACAGGGTTTGATTAATGTCAAAGCCCGGTATTACTTTAAATCCTTGTATTTATTAGGTTTTGTAAACAGAATAAGATTATGAAATGGGTCATCGTCATCGAGAGTGACGCGTCAACATTTGGTGAACTCAAAGCTATTCTATCTTCTTATGATGAGGATATTAGGGCCATTCAGCTCAATGATATCAAAGAAATTACAGAGTGGTTTGAGACGACATTTATCAAAGGTAAAGGTCTTCAAGTCGATGATGATGAGGATATTGCCGATTCTATTATCAAGAACGAGGAGCGAATCGAAAAGTTCCCAACAGAAATTCCACTGATCATATCGGATCACCGGATTGTTGGCCCTAAACACATGTCGCTTATTAAAAAAATGAGTGATTACTTTAAAAGTAAAAAGCTTCTCGGAAGTCGAGATCGGATGGGCGTTGTTTTTGTAGCGAGAGAAGCTGAAGAAGTCAGCGTAAAACCGTTTCTCCATGGTTTCATCGATAACATTATTTTTAAGCCGTTTGATCGACTCGTTTGTAAAGAACGATTTAAATGGGCCATACAGGGATTAGAGGCCCTGCAAAAAGAAGAGCTTTACAAAGAAAAACCTGTGACTCCCGTTGAAATGATCGAGGATCACGATCTTATTCAAATTTCTGAGTTAGGCTTTCAAATACTCACCAAAGCCAAAGTAGCGGCGGGAGTCATTTCAAAGTTTTACGGTGAAATATTTGGAACCGATATCAAAAATGGAATTTTCGCTCGTTGTATCGATTGTCGAACCCATCCCAGTGATAAATCAAAGTTTGTAGCTTCCTATACATACTTTGGAGTAAACAATAATAGTATTAAAGCGATGCGCGAGAATATTCAAAAGTCTGAGAAAAAGGGCGTTGTTGATCTTACGGATCACGATTTAGGAGCTACAGTCGGTATAGTTGTTGTTAACGAAAATCCAGAAACTACAAAGCGGCTCAAAGAAACCATAGCTACAGATTACCTCAACACGGCAATCGCCACCTATGAAAACTTGGTGGATTTTTATTTAGACCTCGATCCTTATTCTGCGGCGGACGAAATCAAAAGTACTAACTATAGTGGCGACAGGGCCACTGACATGGTCACGCTTATTTATGACGCGAGGGGCGAGATGCTTCTCGAAATTGAGCCTAAAATTAGTGGTCGTGAAACTCTTTTTGGTTTTAATTATGACGAATTGCAGAGATTTAAAACGATATGTATGACGGCCGTTGATGGCTCTGAGCGATCGAAGGTGCAAAAGTACTGGAGTCAACACGTTGAGAGTCGTTACACAATAAGCATTCGCAATACCACTCAGAGAGAAATCATAACTCTCGTAGAGAGTAATATGGAGGTTCATGAGGGAAAGCCACGGCTTTGCATTAAACTTCGTCGGGCTTTTCATGAAGAAGTTGTCGACTATATGAAAGGCAAGTCGACCCTTCCGAAAGTCATCAATGCCATTTTTGTGAGTGAGCGAATTGCCATGGGACGCGATCAAGAGTATTGGGTGAACCTCAATGAACGGCTTAAACCCTTTTCTCGCGATCCCAATGCACCTGTAAAGATTCCATATTTTGTGGTGGGGAGTAGCCCCGTTGTCATGCATGAGCAAGTCGACGAGCTACTGTTTTTTTCTGACTACATTATGGAACCACTCGATATTCGCTACTTCTTGCGCAAGCTCAAACTCTTTTTGCCAAGCCTTTTTGCCAAAGACAGTCCTGTGCGGGTTGATTTCGATGCGCAAGCACATCCAATTCAAGAGGGGACACCCATTCACGTCGAAGCGGTTTCAGAAGTCAGCTTGTCCATCAAGTATACAGAAGCAATTCGCGAGGGAGAATTTAGAAAGTTTCTTCTTTGGTCGCCCAAGCAAAATGAAAGGCCAGAGCTTTTAGCAAAATGCGCTGGAAATGAAAAAGAGTCTCCGACCAGTAATAAATACCTGAGCCATTTTACATTCTTTGGGATGGATGACGGAATTAATCGATTTATTCGTCAATGGCTTCTCGAGCAGTATCAGCTTTCTAAAGAAGAAGAACAGAAAAAAAATCAATAATCAAAAAGTCGGTAATTATTCAAAACGAACTTTTAAGGTTTTAGTTGAACGGGTGAGATTTCCATCCCATTTTTCAGTGACCACTTTGTATCGGTAGTATCCTTTTGTTTTGACGTAATCAACGTAGGATGTTTTTCGGGTAGAGCCTAAATAGACGTCGTTTCTAAAGATAAGAAACTTCTTAACGTAGCGCTTTGCTAATGGGGACTTCCATTTCATTTTTACGCGAGACTCGTTTTTAAAGGATACTCTAAAGTTTGTGGGGCCATGGCGCTCATAGGCTGTAGCACTGAGACCAGTGAGTAAGATAAGAAGGATTGTGCATATAGTAACGAGCTTCGCCCCGATTTGGCGGCGACTGTCCAATTTCACAACAGAGGACTTAGCTATTTCTCTTTCTATAGGCCCAATTAGCCAGTTTTTCAGCAAACACATCACTCGCTGAAACTATAGAGCAAAATCGATTCCTAATAGGCCTATAGAAGGTCTGCGACCCCAGAGTGGTTTGACATGGTTGCAGCTTCCTTTGCCGTCACACCTGCCGAATTTTTAATAGATTTATCAGCGCCTTTTGAAAGGGCTAGTTCGACAATCGCTTTTTTACCGGCACTGGCAGCGAGAAAAAGGCAGGTGGCCCCTTTCGAGTTGGTCGCATTGATATTTGCTCCCGCTGTAAGGAGTTTATTGGCAACATCGACGTGACCCTGTTTGCAAGCGGCCATAAGGGCTGTCAGGCCAGAGGCATCCTTGGCATCAATTTCGACACCGGATTTAATCAAAGAGTCTACCACAGCGCCATGCCCCTTGAGAGAGGCGAGCATAAGGGCGGTTAAGCCTTTCGAGTTGGCAAAATTTCCGTCGATTCCCTGGCCTAATAAACTATCAACTTGACCGGAATCCCCTTTGAGTGCTGCTAGGAGAAGGGCTTTTTCTGAAGCGGTCGCATTGAGTGCTAGAAGAAGCGGAAAAAGAATAAGTAGAACTATTCGAATCATCTAGAACCTCGAAAAGGAGTTAATTTAACTATATAGAAATAGTAAATTAACTCTGCGTCAATGTGAACAATTAGTTTGATTGAGTCACTTACTTAGGTCGGGCTGTGATTGCAGTTTGTCATGCAATTGATGAGAATAAAGAAAACAACAGGGGTTCTCAACATGACATATAAAATAAACAATTTTCTGTTAGTATCTGCCTTAAGTTTATTCCTCGTGAATTGCTCGCTATTCGGGAGTCACAGTAAAAAAGAATCGGCGGAAGATACTAAAGCTCCTGCAGAGGGTGCAGCAGCGACCTCTGATCAAAAAACAAATGCCACTCCCGATCAAGGACAAGCCTTTGGGCAAAAACAATTGGACCAAGAAGTTCAAGTTTCCGCAATGATGACGAAGATGGATGCTGAAAATATGAACTGGACTTACACTGGTGACGCTGGGCCAAAGCAATGGGGAGCGATGAAGCCGACTTGGCAGAATTGTTCGAAAGGTAATAGGCAAAGTCCGATTAACCTCGTTTGGAGAAAGCCTTCTGCCGAAAAACCGATCAGCTTTAATTACTCCGCATCCCTTTGGTCTCTTGTCGATAATGGTCGAACTCTTCAGGTGAACTTTTCTAAAAACAATAAGTTTTTAATAGACAACAGAGAATACGAACTCAACGAGGTTCACTTTCATTCTCCGAGTGAACATAAGTTGTCTAAGCGTGGTTTTCCCATGGAGGTTCACCTTAAGCACAGTACTCCCGAAGGAGATGTTGCCATGGTTGCTATATTTATTAAAGAAGGTTCACCTTTATCTTCAGCCACAGAAATTTGGAATCGCTGGCCGAAGCAAAAAGGGGTTCAAGTTCCTGTGCCAGATGCTCTCCTTAACCCAGCCGATTTTCTGCCAGCCAGGCTCAGTTATTATGAGTATCAGGGATCATTGACGTCTCCCCCTTGTACCGAAGGGGTTCGTTGGGTGGTTTTAAACACTCCTCTAGAAATGTCGATGGATCAATTGACTGCATTTCGCAAGAAGTATAGTTCAAACAATCGGCCGCTTCAGCCAATCAACGGCCGAAACGTAACGAATTACCCTTAAACTGACCCATATTCCTGTGTTTTTGGAGCAATAAGAATCTGATTCTTCCCATCCTTCAAACGAAGAATTTGGATTCAATTTATAAGATGAACTAAGCGAGGGCGATTTTCTTTCGGCTTTTCAAGAGGAAGTTGTTGTGAAAGTAGGTGTAGATATCAAGACGATCCTGAAGGTGGTGAATTGTTTTAGATGTGCACCAGGTTCTTCTTACTAAACAACCCAAGTTATCTCGAATCATGGCACAGGTGTGATTGAGATAGAAAAGTGGATCGAAGCCGCCTTC
>JAUHWN010000056.1 GCA_030424665.1 Bdellovibrionia bacterium
ATTCAACCGTCGATTCAGGGTCTCTACAAGTTCTTGATCGGCACTATCTGCCTTTCTGAGGTCACGAGCAAGAATCTTGCGAAGTCCTCTTGCTTCGACAAATTGCTCTCGAACGGCTTTGTATTCAGTTCGATTGGCTTTGATGGCATCTCTGTAAGCGACCACTTCATTGCGGACTTCATTGCGCTTTTCTTTGGTCACAGCTATGGCATTTTCGATCTTTTCTTTGTCTTCGGTAATAGATACGACTTGGCGGTGAATGGCTCGAATATCATTTTCTAAAAAGTCCATTTCGGAAATTGGTTCTTCGATGTGAGGGAGGCTAACGACATCTTCGATAATCACATTCAGCTTAGGCAAGCGATTGCGCTTGCCGAGCTTAATGCCCTTGAGTTTAAGGAGTTCGAGAATTTTAACGAGACTCAAATCACTGTTGTGAATTACAGCCAAATTAAATTTAGCTTTCTCAAGATTGGCAGAAAACAAGCTAATTTCATCAAGAACAGAATTACTGAAGTCGGCACCCGAAAGGTCGGCCTGAGAAAAGTCGATTCCTTCAAGAAGAGCTCCTTTAAAATTGGCTCCTCGAAAGTTTCGCGCCCTAAAATCTTCTGCCGAAAGACTTAAGCCTTCGAGGTTAGAGCACTCACCGAGTTCTGAATTGTAGCCTGTCTCGCCTTTTGCATTGATGCAGGAGTCAGAGTCCTGATCGTAGTAAAACTTATAGCTGATTACAGGCGGATCTGCGGGGCCAGTGTTTGTATCATCGTGAGTGGGGTTAGAGGGCCCAGCAGGGTTTACACCACCGGGAATTTGTTCGAGAACATCTTCTACGTCATCCGTTGGTTGTGCACTACAGCCAATCACACTGAGAGCAAAGAGGAGCAAAACAAGATTAAGAAATAAGGACTTAAAAAAATGTCCTGAGAAAAAGAGAAGTGAAACCATATTTTTTGAGCAAACGTTCCGCATAATAAACCTCTAGTTTTGAATACTTTTAGTTTACAAAATTCAGGATAAAGACCCAATAGTTGAGCTATCAAGACTTCTTAACATTTGAAATGGTTAATGATGTTAGTAATTTACAGGTGGTCCGCCCAACTGAGTTTGAACGGTATCGTATTAATTTGAAACAGAATTATCAGTCAGTAGCTTTAAAGCATCAGATGAAGCTAGTGATTACAGCTTCATCTGACCAGAGTCTGAGGCTCCCGTTTCGGCTGATATAAAATTGATCCAAGAAGTGGCGGCACTTTCTGATTCTTCGTGCTTACGAGCTTTGCGCAAAAATTCTAAAGACTTATTGATATCCTTTGTCTGGTATTGGGCTATACCGAGACTAAGAAATGCATAGCCGGGCTTTTTAAGACCGCCTTTGGCGACAGAGTTATTGAGATATTTAATAGCCGTTTTAAAGTCTTCTTTTTCGAGGTAAAGCTGTCCCAACTGAAAAAACAGCTGACCATCTTTTGCTTGTTCGGCCGCAAGTTTCATAGGAGGAATGCTTTTTTCGATTTCTTCTGCCTGATAATAGGCCTGTGAAAGAAGCTTATTGGTTTTCTTAGTTTTCTTGATCTGGCCACTTTTCATGTGTTTCTCAAGAATCTGTGCAGCCTTTAAAGGAATACCCCTTTCGATATAAAGACTCACGAGATTCATAAGGTCTTTCTCGTCTTCAAGGTGGCCCCACTTATAGGCGAGTTCAAAAGTTGCAAGAGCTTGTTTAAAGTCGTTGAGATTAATATAAGTGCCCGCCAGCTGTTTCCAGTACTGCTTATTGTTAGGCTTCAATTGTGTCAAAATACGAAGGCTGCGTTCAGCATTTTTAAACTGATTTAACTCAAAATTGAGGGCGACGCTTAATTTTAACCAATTTTCTTTGGGATTCGAGCTTTTAGAAATTGCGTAATCGACATTTTCAAGAGCTTGCTTTTTCTTACCCTGCTCAAAGAGCATAGAGGCGTAAAAAACATAGGCCTGTGGCTTAGCTTCTTCCACGCTTTGAAACCATTCCATGAGAATCTTAAGGGCCATTTTGGAATTCCCAATTTGTCCATAAAGTTGAGATAGAGTGTACATGCTAGACACGGTAGGGCCGTAGGGAAGAGCTGCGACCTTGAGAACTTCCTCAAAGTCTGCGATTGCTTTCTTGTATTTTCCTTGAGAAGCGAAAACAAAGGCGCGCGATTGCAGGGCCTGGGAATACTCGTAGGGGCGATCTTTTGTCTGGCTGAGTAGCTTATCAAGAATTGATAGGGCTTTGTCGTAGTTTTCACTTGTAGAGAGTTCGTTTGCTCTCTGTAATTTCTTGAATACGTTTTTAGAAGTGAGGGCCGCTCTTCTACTTTTTAGAGCTGAAACTTTTTGGCTCACACCAATTTTTGGAAGAGAGGCAAAGCCTTCGAGCGTGAAGAGCACGAGGGTCATTCCCAGTAGAATTTGAGTAATAAATTTTTGTCTCATAATTCTTAAACCTTTTATTGGGCTAATCATTTTTGCCTTAACCTTGGAGTTTAAAGTCTAATTGGACTTTGAGGTTTTTCCTCTTGGTCG
Source organism: Bdellovibrionia bacterium (assembly GCA_030424665.1). Taxonomy (GTDB): domain Bacteria; phylum Bdellovibrionota; class Bdellovibrionia; order Bdellovibrionales; family JAGQZY01; genus JAUHWN01. The sequence goes on from JAUHWN010000056.1 coordinate 2,554, forward strand.
GTTTTCCATCAATCACTTGGGGCTTGTACTTCCACTTGCGGAGTGCCCTTTTTGCCGCCGAATCAAAAATTCGTCTCGGCTGGGATTTCAGTACATTTACATTTTCAACGGCACCGGTTTCGGTGATATCGAAAGATAATACAACAAAACCTTGTTTGCCCTGCATAGCTGCCTTGCGCGGATACTGTGGTTCAATGCGTACCAATGGCACAACGTCAGAGTCGCTGCTGCCACCTGCAGCGGCAGAACCTAAGTAAGGACCGTCGCCCAAAGCTAAATTGTCAGCGAGTTGTGGGGCTTGCATAGACATCTGCGGTTTTTGCGGAGTTTGGTCTTGAGCGATCTGTAGCTTTGGTCTCTGCGGAGCTTCTTTCGGCTCGGGGGGCTTTTTAGGGCGCTTTCGATCTCGAGCTTGAAGGTTTTCGTCATTTTTTACGCGCAAGAACTCGATAAAGTTCTCACTATCTGATTTTTCAATCGCCTTATGGCCACCACTAATGAGTGATGCCATTAAAAAGAAAAGGCCAAAGCTGACACCACAGGCTGCTAAAAAGGCTAAGCCTAATCGCTTCATACTAGTTCACTCCAGGTTTTGCAGCTAGAGAAATAGATTGAACACCAGCAAGCTTTACTTGATCCATGACCTGAACGAGGAGGCCATTCTTTGAATCTTTATCGGCTTGAATGACGACAGAGCCCTCAGGGCTTTCTGCGTGCAGTCTTTCGACATTGGCGCGAACCGAACGGATGTCAATTCGTCGCTTTTGAATCCAAATTTCTCCAGACTCAGAAATAGCGATCATAATATTGGCTCGCTCTTTCTTTTCAGCAGTCGCTGCACTTGGGCGGTTCACCTGAATTCCCGATTCTTTTACAAATGAAGTCGTCACGATAAAGAATATAAGCATGATAAAAACCACATCGAGCATGGGTGTTAAATCAATACTTGTTTCTTCTTCATTATTTAAACGTCTCTTACGTCTCATAAATTTGTCCTCGACTAAAAAGTGAGTTTTTCAGAAAGAAACTCTGTTTCTCTTTTTGCCTTTTTCTCTAATAGACTTCCAAAATAGAGTCCTGAGAGTGCGGCAACCATACCCGCCATGGTCGGAATTGTGGCCATGGAGATACCACTGGCCATCATTCGAGCATTTCCGGTCCCGGCTATGGCCATTATATCGAATACTGCAATCATTCCTGTTACTGTTCCCAATAATCCGAGCAGTGGACAAAGGGCCACCAAGGTCTTGATGGCGGGAACAAAGCGAAAGATCTCAGATCGCGCCTGAGAAATGATCATTTCGCGCACTCTATGGGCCGACCACGACTCGTGGGAGCCAACTCCCTTCCAGTCTTCTTGGGCCTGTTCTTTAAGCTTTGGCATTTCAAATTTGAAAAAGGCAAAGCGCTCTAGAATAAGGGCCCAAAGAGCAAGAGTTGTGAAAAAAATCACCCACAGTACTTGCCCACCGGCATCCATAAAGTTTTGAACGAGCTCAAGGATATATCCCACAGGCTAGTCCTTTTTAACCATTTGTGTTTTTTGGGCCATCAAGCCAGCACTTTGCTCTTCGAGAATCTGCAGAATCCCCTTACTCTTTCCATTAATATAATTGTGGATGAGGAGAAGAGGAATGGCGCAAACAAGTCCGAGAACAGTTGTTATCAAGGCTTGAGAGATACCACCGGCCATAAGCTTTGGATCTCCAGTACCAAACAATGTAATCGACTGAAACGTCTGGATCATACCAGTTACTGTTCCGAGTAGTCCTAAAAGGGGAGCCACTGCAGAAAGAATTTTCAGAGTAGAAATCCCTTTTGTAATCGGCGGAGTCGATTTAATAACCGTTTCGTCGATTTTAAGTTCTAATGTTTCGAGGTCTTTGTCTTTAAACTCGTTAAAAGTTTTAAGAATAGATCCAAGAGGATTGCCTTCGATCGGCTCGTCCGTAGTTAACTGCTCGTCGATCATGGCTTTTTGCTTGCGTAGAGTGACAAAACGCTCACCTGCTAAAACGAGACCGAGTAAGAGTAGAGCGAGAATCACATAACCAACGAGGCCACCTTGCTGAATACGTTCGCTCAGGCTCGGAGCATTCACGAGCATGGAGAGGATTGTTCCTCGGCTCGGGTCAATGGCAAAAGGGGCAAAGGCATCATCTTCGTCGGCAAAGTCATCAGCCAGAGAAAGGTAACGGCCAGAAGGTTGGCGAGCCAGCTCGGTAATCTGCTGAGTTTCGCCTTGATAAACGTGATACTTGCCATCGGCTACGAGGTTAAAACTTCCGACACGAGTGACGGGGAGTTCCACCTTTTCTCCGCTGGGCTTAACCACAGTTGTTTTGTAAGTAACAACCTTTCCAGACTCTGTCATTTCTTGCTGAAGTTCAAACCAAAGCTTTTCGAGCTGAGGGATATCTGGAAGGTTTTTCGTTTCAGCCATAGTTCTTAAGAATGGTTCGCGGCCTTTAAACTGTGAAGAGATCACTGTAGTTTGAACGGTTCCCGCGAAATCGCCAGAAACCTGTCTTACGACTCCAAAGAGTTCTCCGAGAGTTCCCACTGCAATATTGAGTTCTTCTTCGAGAACTGAAAGTTTCTTCTCGTTCTTTTCAAATATTCCGTTGAGGCGTTTTGATTCCGCTTCGAGGGCAGCGAGTTCTTTTTGTGCTTTATTGAGTAAAGTCTTCTGCTGAGCCTTTTTATTAACAAACTCTTGCTCGCGCTGTTTGAGTTCTTTTGACTGAACATTTCGTTCAGAAAGAACCTGCTTTAGAAGACTGTCTAATGTTTGTTTTTCGCCCTCTGCTTGTGCTGAAAAGGCAATCACCAAAGAGACTAATGGTAAAAGGATCTTTTTAATCATTAGAGAACCTCCGGCGTTGTAATAGGCATCGGAATCAAGTCAGGTGCTTGTTGCTTCTTGGCGATTCTTAAACCTTTAGTAATAGTGCGTTTGTAGCTAGAAGGGAGCTCAACCCATTTCTTCTCTTTCTGGCTCCAAAGTCCGCTGACTTCACCATCGAGAGATTGATACATGAGAGCAACCCGACCCACTCTAAGGAAGTCCACAGTTAGGTCTTTTTCACCTACTTTGTGAACTCCACGATAAGCTTCAATCGTTCGGCCGTATTCATTTTCGACCTGATAAGCTTCAAGGATTCTGCGGTATTTTTCGGAAGTTGAAACATCCGCACGTTTCATCATAGCTTTTAGCTGAGTCAGACGGTTTGATCGTTCCTCTGGCAAGAAAGGGGTGTCGAGATTGACGAACTTTTCAAGAGTTTCGAGCATGCGAACCATCAAAGGAATGATGTCCTTATTTGTAGTTTTTAAGCTCTCGATCTTCTGTCCAATACTGACCATCTCCTCATTTTGCGACTTGATAAAGTCTCGCAACTGTTGGTTGTAGACTTTTGTATTCTCAATGCGCTTGAGGACCATGCGGTAGTCATCAGTGATGGTGCGAGTTTGACTTGCTACCTGGGTGACTTTCTTTTGTGAAGCCGCTGCTTGGTCGTGGTTCTTAGCTTGTTCAGCTTTGGTTTTGTCAACTTTAGCAGATGGGTTCGCGAATGCCGAACCCATACTGAAAAGAGAGACAATGACTAATAATGTACGAATGTTTCTCATACGAATTGACCCCTTGTCCTTAAAAATTTTGCGTATAACCCGCAAAAACGAGTCTTCCCACCTGGTCATACAAATCTGGATCCAGTTGGTTGTTTCCATTTGTATCATCCAATGGCGCAGTTGTCCCGAATACATTTTTCACTCCTAGGGAAATATCTGCATTCCATGGGGCTGCATAATTTACAGTGATGTCGTATTCCGTATAACGACGAATCTCGTGGTTTGGTTCGGCTATTGCTTTCTCATGACGATCAATGGTTCTAGCAGTAAAGAATGATGTAAGATTTGCACCATTCGGCGTGTAACCAAAGCTCATTACGTTTCTAAAGCGCGGATAGCTGTTTCGACCAAGGATATTTTCAGTTCCGAGACCTGGAAAAAGCTCTTGCTTGTAAAAGAAAAGGTGAGAGTGAGTCATGGCAGCGCTGAAGCGACCGATATCTGTTCTCGTGCTGGCATCGGTTTTGAAGTCGATACCGGCGAGTTCGCGGCTTGCAAGGTTTTGCAATTGAGCGTCCATATTAACGATTTGGTTGTTGGCATCACGAGTAATAGTGATTCCAAAACTTTGAACATCGATTCCTTGTTGCTCAGCTTCTGTAGCCTTTTCAAAGTCGATATCAACAACGTTATCCATTTTTACGTAGAACGTGTCGAAACCAATCATGAAATTTTGGCTCGGCTGATAAGCAGCTCCCATACTCGCAAAGACAGATTTTTCTTCTTTAAGTCCTGGGTTACCACCAGAAGTCACATTCCATTGTGCCGGTTTACAATCGTTTCCGCCATTCTTCGCACAAGCGACTTTGTCGAGGAAGGTAGGGAAGCCGTTTGAAGTAGCGGCATAAAGATCAACCATTTTAGGAGCCTTAAAGCCCGTTCCTCCAGAAGCTCTTAAGAGCCACGAATTACTTGGTCTGTAGAGAGTAGAAATTTTGGGATTAAATGTAGAACCAAAGTCGCTAAAGTTGTCATAGCGTCCTGCCAATTGAAGTTCCCAAGTTTTTGCAAGGGGAACAACAAACTCTGTGAAACCAGAATAGATCGAACGCGATCCACCACCAGAGCTTCCAGCGTTACCAAACACGAGTCCTTGAACGCTTAAGCTATCAAAAACATCTTGGTAGGTTTCAGAAGTGAACTGGGTACCGATCGCCATTGCAACGGGGCCAGAAGCCATTTCGAAGATTTCACCAGAAGCACGAAGCTCAACTTGGTTGAGTTCAGACATGGAGTTTTCGAATGGAACATAACGAGCAGCCTCAAGACTTCCACGTTGTCCGTCTGCTGCGGCGGGATTGAATCCGCCGGTCTCAATAAGTTCGTTGAGGATACGGATGTCTGCGTAACCGCTAGTTCCGATATCTTCTTTGCGCAAGCGATTGTGTGAAAGGGTGAATTTTGCTTCCCAAGTTTCACCGAGGTCGCGCTCAATTCCTGCTGTCGTGCTGTAAGAAAGAGTATCGATTTCAGAGATACGGTCTCCGAGTTCGTTCATTCTATATTTGTATAAAAGTGAGTCGCCAGCAGCAAAACCTTGAAGGGGCTGACCTTTGTTCAACTTACTAGCAGCACCAGATGGGATTTCTAAATTTCCTGGGGCGGGGGCGTATTGCCAAGTTGTATACTTTTGATTGGCAATGATTCGGGTGAAGAATCGAGTTGAAGCATTAAACTCAGACTTCACTTCATTCATAATTGAGAGTTGCTCAATTTCAGGAAGGGAAGTCGCTCGATCAGACCATTTGTACTGGCAGTAACTGTTAGCACCAGTGGTTGGTGACTCGAATTCAATTTTATCAGCTTCTGGACAGAACTCAGAAGCTACAAGAGCGCCTTCTCCGACGGGGCCGCCAGCTTTAGTACGCTTCGTTGTACTCAGCTTTTGCGCTGTACCCGGGCTACCAGTGGCACTAAAGCCATCATCTGTATAATCCCTGTGAATCGCCCAAAGAGGACGATTTTTACGGTAGTAAACGGTCGTTGTGACGTTTGTTTTGCCGAAATTAATTCCGTTTACGACTGAGATATCTGTACGCGAACCGCCCGTATTTTCAGGAACTGTCGTACGAACAGTCGCTTCTGTTCCAGACCAGTCCTTGCGAGTTATAATGTTTACGACTCCACCGAGGGCATCAGAACCGTAGGTTGCAGAAGCTCCGTCGGGTAGGATTTCAATTTTAGCTACAGCTGCCATCGGAACTAAGTTCAGATCCACAGCACCTGTAATAGGATCTTTTGGCAGGCGCGTTCCGTTGAGAAGTACGAGAGTTCTCTCTGGACCGAGACCTCTTAGGTTAACAGATGCGACACCGGCGGCATTACTTCCAGATTGCTCACGAGGTCCACCGAAGGCAGAAACTGTGACTTCACGAAGAACGTCAGAAAGAGAGTTGTAACCTGAACGATCCAAAGCCTCTTTGTCGATGGTGATAAGAGTTTCAGGTCCCTCAACTTGAATTCTCTTAATCAAAGATCCAGTAACTTCGAGTTTTTCAATATCGTCGGTCTTTTTAGTTGTTTCTGGTTGCGGTGCTCTGATTTCTGAAGAGTCAGTTCCGCCGATATCACTCATATCTATAGATGTAGAGCTTTGCCCACTCGCACTTGTCGTAGCAAGAACAAGAGCTGAAGCGCAGATGGAACCAAGACCCCAGGTTTTGAGACCCTGCAGTAAAGATTTTTTCATTTTTGTTTACCCCCTCCGAAGTCTGAAAAACTCCGGTCCAATAATTGCCGGTAGCAATAAAAGTACCGTCCTACGACGATAGTCTTGAAAAAAACTCACGAATTGTAAATATCTCTTTAATATTGCGGCTTAACAAAACTCTGAAGGGATTATCACTAAGACCTGACTGGACAATGATGCGCTGCTAATGCAGTTTATTGGACACTTTGGCTCTAGTTCAATTGCGCGGTCGGTGCGAAATTCCACCGGTAGGCCGACTGGTTGCGTCGATTCCTGTCCAGTCAAAATGAGACACTTTCCGTTCTAAAATGCATTTAATTGGCCTTTAGCCATTGTTTAATGTCAGTGGGATTGAAGTGCCAGTTTGTTATTCTATAAATGGGCTGAGTGGAATTGAATTGTCTGGGTGGACATAAAGGAGCCCTCTTTTTTTAAAAAAGAAGAGGGCCCACATAGGCCCTCTAAAAAAGAAGTTTTGAACACTTAGGAATTAATTCGTTTTAAAATCTTCAATGGCTCCACCAATCGTCCCATTCATATTCTTCAAAGAGAAGTTAGCATCGAATGGTCCTACGGGAACAAATGATCCATCACAACTGGCAGTCGTTCCGCCAATAGCACCACCATTACAAAGTTCTTCCATATGCTTTTCAGAATCGGCTTCAAAGAAAAGGAAGATCAGAGCGAATACCTGAATGGAGTCAAAGCTCGTGTTTTGATCAATGGTGTGCTGTCCATCAAACCAACCGTTAAAAGCGTTTGAAAGAAGTTTCTTCGTTCCGATGGGATCGCCATAAACAAAAGCGTTCTCGCGAGGTCTCAGGACCGTGCCAGCAGGAATCGCAGATGAATTAAGTGCGTCTCTAAATTCCCATTCACCAGAATAGGACGTATCGCCATTAATGGCTGAACTCACTCCACTTACGATACCACAATCGAGTCGACCGTTTCCGTTGCCATCGACAAAGAAAGGCTCTGCTTCACAAGAGAAGTTCGGATTGCGAACGGGACCAGAGTTGACATCATATCGAGTAGAATGACTTGCCACTGTTCCTCCACCGGCTACAGCTATTGCTTCGATAGTTGCGGCTGGGAAGATTGTTGCTGGGTTGCCAGATCCAAGATAATCAGCATCTTGAGAGCATGCACCTGCGCAACCTGCGTCCGAGAGAAAGTTTCCGCCACTATCAACCAAGACAAAGCCATTGGGTTCACAAAAACCGCCTCCGCCATTACAATCCCAATTCATAATGATTCCATATTCTCCGCCATCAATTTGACCATTGCCATCGCCTGCGGCAAAGGTGTCTTCTCCTCCATTTCCATCTACTGTAACAGCAACGTCAAGAACCTGTGGATTGTCCCAAGTGCCGCCGGATACAAATCCAAAGTGAGGACCTGAACCATTACCACTGACGTCAACCCAAGTTTGTAAGTAATTTTTTGTTAACTTAAACGGATCACCTGTGACAGTAACAGCAGTTGCACTTTTTGTTGAGATAGCGGGGCAAGGATCGCCAGGACCATTACAGCCATCCCAATCGGGTTCTACGTTATAAACTTTTTCAGCAGCACAACCAGCACCACCATTAGGTAATGAAGTGCCATCGCACTCAGCGGCATCAAAGACTAACTTGAGGGCGCGAATTCGCATCAACTCATCTTGAACGAGGCGACCGGTTTCGAAGTTAACGAGTTCGAAAACTCCTGAGAACCCTTGATATCCCCAAACTGGTCGGAGCATAATCTTACCACTGGCATTCTCTTCAATGGCTGTAATTGGTTTAAAGCCTTCAGAATCAGCAGCGCCGAGAGTGAGATTTAAACGAACCGCAGAAATTGGATTCCCAGCATCATCTAAACATTGAGTAGCGGGATCGCGGTCGTGACACGGATTTGAACCGTCGTTGTCATAGGCTGGTCGGCCGTTAGTAAGTACATAGAATTCTTTTTCACCGGAGATATTGTAGTCTTTGTGCACGCGCTCGTTATCAATAGATTGATCGAGTTGCGATTGAGTGGGCACGGGGCCAGCATACTGGTGATAGAAGACGTTAAAGTCCACGTGGCTGGCAGCATTGACAGCGCTTGCAAGTGAGCCATTGGCTTGCGCCGAGGCCCAAGTCATATCACTAAAATTAAATGATTCGATTAGGTCCCAAGGTCCCCAGCAAGGGTTTCCACCTTGGCAGGCCGTTGATGTATCCATATTGGCCCAAGCCGTTCCATTCCATGCTGCCATCACATTACCAATGTATGGGTCACCGCCATTTTCATTAAATTCACGGCTCATTTTAACCATGCGCATATTCATACCCGACCCATTGGAGTGGTCGAATACAAGGCGATCCATTGATTTCAAATTATAAGTGTTGCCGTTAAAAAGAGAATCGGCAATGGCGGTTATGACTCCAGTATCCGCACTAGCATCATTATCCATGTCGGCTGTTTCAGCGAAAATAGGTCCACCATCGTCTCCGCCGCCCCCATCTTTGTAACCGCGGTTTCGATTTGGTCTACCAATTTTTGGTCGAATCAAACATAGAAGGTCGTCGGTGATATTATTGTCAAAGTCGTTGGGGTCCCCGTATTCAGCATTTGGAAATTTATCATCAAGGGTTTCTGAACCGCCATTTACAGTATCTGTTCCGATACAGGCGTCATTGGCAAATATCCCGTTTCCATCTTGAAGTAGAACAACGCTAAATCCAAGAGCGTTATACATAAATTGAGCCATGGCTCTACGACATTTATTGATATCTGCACCAGCCAATGTCGAATCACAAGCCGATTTTAATTTAGAAGCTTGTCTGGCGCCATTAATCGCTTGATCAACTGACTTTGGAGCGCTTACGCTCGCATTACCAAGAGTGGTATCAACCGCTCCGGCATCGTTGGCGTCTTTTAAGCCGTCGGCAACGGTCTTTGCCGTACCAAGACTTGGTTCTTCCATGGCACCTGACTCAATGGCCTCCTCGATGGTCTCCGTAATCGTTTGAACGATATTGTCGAGAGCAGCGAGAATCGCATTTTTTACGGCGTCTTGAGCAGCTGCTGGTAATCCATCTGTGGCTTCATCGACGGCCTCTTTAATTGACTTAACAATATAGGCGGCGATGATTGTTGTTCTCGGATTTGTTGGAACAAATTCATCGTCATCTTTTTCGGCTGGGTCAGAATTCTCTGCTGATGCAACCACTGAAAAGCTATTGCTTCCGCAGGTCACGACAACTTTATAAGTTGATCCTGCAGTGACACCTTCAATAATGTACTTACCTGAGGCATCCGTTGTTGCCGTCGCGACCACGGCATTGGTATCAATGTCGTAGGCTGTGGCTGTACACCCTGAAACACTCATGGTGCTGACCTTATTATTAACTCTTTGGCCACCAATCGTCGACGAGCCTGCACTTTCACTGACAAGCCCTGAGATATTGTCGATGGCGCCACTAGCGTCGCCGCCACCAGAGCCTCCGCCGTTACTACCACCTCCACCACCGCAAGCGGTGAGTGCAAGTGAGGCCATAATTCCTAGGAAATAAAAGATAAAGGAAAAGAGATGCTTTCTCATAATCAAAACCCCATTCACAAACGTTCAAAATCAAATTTGGTTGTTAACTCAGGCAATAGAATCCTATGAATAATAGGAGGGTTAAAGGCTAATTTTTTATTAACTAAGGGACTTTTTAGCATTGTTCAGTAATCCCGGGGATTTCTGCTGAATGTACTTTTATAAAACGCGAATAATGATGAGAATATGTGTTTGTTTCTTGATACCATTTTTTTAAAAAAAGACTTAAGTATTTCAAATCGTTCGAATAATGGTCGTTACGTTGTAGAATTACAACACTCGACTAAAGAAGGTTAAGTTTTCTGAAAGATGTTTCACTATGAAATGAAGCACCCTCCATAAGTTTGGTTTAGCAGCTGAGTTCTTTTATAATTATAGACTCGTAGTACGTTGGCGATAAGGACAATAGGATATATGAAAGTTTCAGACTTTAAATTATATATCATTCTATCTATGCTCGGCATATTGTTGTCCTGTAGCGCGCAGCCTGAAGGTGACCCCGAAGAAGAGTCACTGATCCCCTCACAATTAGCAAACCTTACAATCGTCGAAGGAACCTCTCTCGAGGTGGGAAGTCTCGATTCTGATTCGGGTTATTCGGACAAAACGCTCACTCTAAAAAACACAGGACTTCTTGGGGCAACAGACATCGCTATAGATCTCGATGGGGCAGCCTTTCAGTTTAAAGGTGGAGCATATCCTGGAGAAGGCGGTGACTGTGGAGAAACACTTGGAGGTGGTTCAACCTGTCAATTGGTAATTCGTCTGGCACAAGTCAGTAGTGAGAGCCTATCGGCACGTCTTTCTATTAACTATTACAACGGTTTTGATGCGACAAAAGATTTTAGTGTTACTTTAACGGGAGTCGCTATACCGCCGGCGGATGTTTCACTCAGTCTTTCTGAAGACCATCTGGGCGATGTTTACGTAGGGCAAACTAAAGACCTCGAAGTGACTCTACAAAATAATGGAAGTTTTAGAGCAACTGATCTGGCCATCGAAGAAATCAATCTCCCATTTAGAATCAAGGGTGGCACCTATCCTGGTGACGGAGGGAATTGCGGAACAGAACTCGCCCCCGGAGCGAGTTGTAAAATTCTAGTGGAATTTGCTCCGACAAGTGTTGGCGAGTATAACACTAGTTTCGCTTTGTCGTTGAATAGCGGTATAGAAGATAGAAGTGTGCAACAAAATTTCAGAGGAAGCGGTGTTGCTCTTCCTGTGCCGATCATTTCAGGCCTAACGGACGATATGAGCCCGACAAAAACGAAGTCACTCAGTTGGACCTGCAATTTAAACTGTCACTATCGCTTTCAGGTATCCGCTAGCGATACACCAAGCCTGGGCGCCTTAGCTTATGAGAATAAAACAAGTCACAGTATAACGTCTGGAACGGGTAGCTTTTATTTTCACATTCAAGCGAAAGATCAAGAGAGTGGTGCTGAAGGGGGCATCCAAAGTATTCAGTTGGTTCTCGATAATACAAAACCGACTCTGGCAGGGCCGGTGAGTTCTTCTGACAATATGACTGAAAGTCGCTCTCCCAGCCATTCTTGGAATAGTGGAGCTGACGAAACAGATTTAAAGTCCTACGAAATTTCGATTGGAAAAACGGCTGGTGCCCAAGATGTCCTACCGTGGACGGATATTGGGAATGTCCTGACTTACCAAGCAACGGGCCTCAGCTTAGTACCACTAGAGTCCTATGTCACATCGATTCGAGCAGTCGATGTTGCCGGCAACGAAAGTGATCCAATTCATTCTGCGGCTTGGACGATTCCAGGTCCACCGGAGGCTATTACAGACTTACTAGCTCGATCTGCCTATACGACTAGTGTTGAGCTGACCTGGTCAGCTCCCTCTGACAACGGTCGCGCGATCACGGATTACTTGCTACGATATCGCGTTAAAGGGGATTCGGCATGGATCTCGTTTGAAGATGGTGTGAGTGCACTGACATCAGCTGAAGTAATGAACTTAGATGACTCAACAGAGTATGAATTTGCAGTCATCGCCTATAATGGAGCTTCATCGGCACTTTCTAATATCGTTAGTAAAGAGACGGCCGTGGACGATCCATTTTTTGAACCCGATGTTTATAAAGCAATGAATCTCGGCGGTGCTGTAGAAAGTGCCGTTGTGGCCTTTGAAGATAATACGGTGATCAGTCTTAATACCACGCCATTAGTAACTCTTAATGCCGGCGAAACCCATGTCTTTACATCGAGTCAAAGTGATGTGATCGAAGCCGACAAGCCCGTTTTTGTGGCCGGACGTAAGGGCTCGGCGAGTGCTGGTGATAATTTCAAAGGGAATATGGTTTGGTCATACGTTGAGTGGTCAGGGAAGAAATTCTATTTTACCGGCACAAGAAATAAACCTCATATTATTAGTGTCTATGCGTTTGAAGACTCGCAAGTGACAATTAAGAAGGGGGGATCCGTCTTAGTGGATCAATTCGTTCTCGGCGGCCAGGCTCACACTTTTTCGGTCAATGACTACGGTGGATTTGAATTGGTATCAACGGGACTCATTATTGCTCATATGTACAGTAGTGGTGGAGGAACGGTCATCGACCCGAAACCTCTTCTGCCAGAAAGTACAGACATCGTCGGTATTCCCTCGCGTACAGGGGAGATTACAACTTCTGCCGCCTCAGCGAGTATAACCATCACTCATTCGGGAGGAACGGTTTTAACACCGACGATTAGCTCAGGAAGTTCCTACTCAATAAATGGTGTTGGCCCCGGTGACCGAGGTCAGGATTACACGGCCGAGGCTTTGAGAATTCAATCGGATCAGGCCCTCGTCGGCAATAGTAATGCCGATGCCGATGGATATTGTTCAGCTCCCTTTGTTCCTGTATCCAGAATGAAAAAGAAGTACGCTATTAACGTGGCCGCTCAATATGTGGCAATGGTATCTGTTTTACCTGGCTCGGTTCAGGTGATTCTTCCCGATGGCTCTTCATCCAGTGTCGATTTCGCTCGCGGTAGTGAGAATGCCAATGTTCCTTATAAAATATATTTAACCAATTTGCCGGCGGGTACGCGCTTTGTTTCGACGGTACCAGCCGCGGCCTGGTACGAAACCAACTCAAATACTGGAGCCGCTAACAACGATGAGAGCGTTCTTTTCGGTTTTGATTAATTTGCCGAAAATTGTCTAATTTTTTTAAGGCTTTAGGTCGTCTCAAATTTGAACAGTTCAAAAGTGAAGTTTAATGATTTGCAGCTGACTAATTTTAGGACTGAATCACGTTTTAAAGAACCCCTATTTCCCGCATAATAATAGTTTAAACGGAAACTGTTTAGAGGGGTTTGCTTGTCCGACTTCAAACATGAGAGTGACAATTCAAAAGACTATAAGCCGGTGATTTTGATCACTGGTTGCAGTTCAGGGATTGGCCTTGCCCTGGCAAAACTCCTCATCGAGAAGGGGGATTATCGACTTATTCTCACTGCTAGAGAGGGAAGTCTCAAGCGAATCAGAGAAGGGGGCGTCAGCGAATCTGACTCTGTTCGGATTTGGCCTCTCGATTTGAACTCTATGCAGAGTATTGACTCCTTCTTTTCAAAGCTCCATTTAGATTGGAATGTGATCGATATTTTAGTTAACAATGCCGGAATTAGTTACCGTGGTGTTGTTGAGCACATGGATCCGGATTCAGAGCTTCATCAGATGCAGGTAAACTATTTAGGACCCATGGCCTTGATCCGCAAAACATTGCCTTCGATGCGTCGGAGAGGGCGAGGGAAAATTATCAATATCTCTAGTGTATCCGGAATGTTGGCCATGCCAACGATGTCATCCTATAGCGCTTCGAAGTATGCTGTCGAAGGCGCGAGCGAAGCTCTCTGGTATGAAGTTAAACCCCTTGGGATCAATGTATGTTTGGTGCAGCCGGGTTTTGTTAATTCTAATTCATTTAAAAATGTCTACTTTTCAGAGAGTTCCCACCCAAAGGGTCGTGGCACTTTTTATAAAGACTATTACGACAGCATGGAACCCTTTGTAGCCAAAGTTATGGGTTTAACTACGACGACTCCAGAAAAAGTAGCAAAAAAGGTTTATTGGGCGATTCAAAAACAAAATCCACCCTTGCGCATTCCCGCTTCTCCGGATGCGGTTTTCTTTTATTACTTACGGCGATTACTTCCACGGCGTCTTCTGCACCACGTACTATTTTGGATGTTGCCAGGTTCAGTTCGTTGGGCCAAGCAATACACTAACAAAAGACCTCAAGCCTTTATACGCCGGATCTTACGCTCTGTAGGAATTGGCTAAGTCTTTATTTATCGAGTGAGTACGACCTTTAGCAAACAAGAATTCTCACCTTTATAAACACCATCACCTAGGTGGATGTCTCTATCGGTGAATCCTACCGTGATATGGGGCCAAAAGGCTTCAGGATCAAATTTTGATCGGTGACCGCCATTTAAAACATAGGCCGCATGGAGTTCTTTTCTAAATTCCAAAAGCTCTTGGGACTCGATGACGACATAGTAAGCGAGAAGAGTATTTAGACCTTCAACCTTTGCCGCTTGTCCGACACAAATAGGCTGAAAGGTAATTTCCTGAAGACGAAAATCAATGAAGGCAAACTGGTTAATTTGCTGGATACTCAGGTGTTCCTTAAGAACGTCGTACTCGGGCGGAGTGATCACCGTAATATGGGCCTCTCCGCGGTCTATCAAGGGTTGGCCATAACCCAGTTCAATTTTTTGTTTGAGAGCATTGATTGGTCCATAATCAATATTGATCATGACATAGTTAGCTTGGGGCAGGGGTTGAAGTTGGGCATTGTTAAGAACCGACGAATGAAGGCCCACGGCTTCTCTTTCGATGACTGCATCGAGCTGGTCCGCTAAAGTTTGGCAAACACCCAACTTGGCTGAAAATAGAACGAGTATAATTCCAAATAGAGCTTTCATGGGGCCTCCTAGGTCTATGATTTACCGCGTCATAAGCCTTGGGTCCACATTTGTTTTATGACCTGTAAGAAATCTATAATAAATGAGCAAAGGGGAGAGCTCATGCTAAAGGTACTGATATTATTGAGTTTTTTAGTTTCGACTGGGGCCTTAGCTGCGACCAAAAATGGTCTCGATCGCAATCAGTTTGAAGTTCTCGCTTTTCAAGCCCCTTATCTTCTCTTGTGGGAGAAATTTTCTAGTTCTGATGAGGACCCTGAAAACCTCTGCCTCTTTGAAGAAGATGAGTTTCCAGGACGAAGAGTTCACCTCTTTAAGTTAGAGGAAAAAGGTGATTTTCAATTAGCAAAGAGCTTTGAATTGAGGAGTGATCGAGTTCAGGCGGGAAGTTGCGACTCTAAAGATCAAATTCAGACTCGTCTTAAAAACTTTCGCGATGAACTCAAGAAACTTCAATTTTCGGCTAAAGAATGGGATCAACTCAATGACAAAATTCTGCTCCTGGGTAGTGAGCAAATCGCGGCTGACAGTGCTCTCGGGCTCAAGGAATTGCAGTTTAATTTGCCTTATATTAGCTCGCTCATTTGTCAAAATAAGGCCAGTGAAAAGTGTCAAGGCGAGCAGTGGATTCACCATCAAAACATTGATTACTTTCTCAGTTTTAAGGCAAAAACTTCAAAGAAAAAAGCGAGTTCTGAGTTTTCGGTCAATTTCGATTTTAAGATGAGTGAGCGCTCCAAACAGGTTAAAAGCTCGAAGGAAAAGAATTCTAAGTTGGCTAAGAAAATATCTAAAGAGTCGGCAAAAAAAATGGCCCAAAAGCCTACAAAACCAAAGGTCAATTATATTCGGTATAGCTTTCAAACCAGTCACGAAAGTCGCCATGGAATGGAGCTGTCTCCGGTCTTTTTGTACCTTTTTGAAGGGCACCTGGTGTTTTTTGCTCGAACTCGGATCGAGTCCTTTGGCGATCGTCAGACTGAGAAGCCCCAATTATTTGCAATGAAGCTGCCATAATTACTCCATGCACCCTGTAATTTGTTACCTGCTTTGCCTTTTTTTCAGTTTGGATCATTGTCGCCTGATTCAACTTGAGTTTTAGATCGGGTCCCTCTACAAAAGAGTCTCGCTTATCTGAGTGAAAGCGGGTGGTTAGAGGGAGTGAGTCTTGAAATCAGCTCTTAAAGTTTTATTTTTAGTCTCGATGGCGTTTCTGGTGTCATGTGCTGGAGATGATGGCTATGAAGATAACAACAAACCCACTCCTACGTTTCGCACTCGATCTGAATTAGATGACAAAATAAAATCCATACCTCTCACGTACTGTGCTGACCAAGATGCTTGTTCGGCATCGGTGGGTGTAACACTTCTGGTTCATGAAGAAGCGGGATATGTTCAAAGTGCGCAAATGGCCCAGTGTACAGGCTTTCTTTTAGAAAAGAAAAACCTAGTCGCTTTCAATGCCCACTGCCTCAGTGATTTGATTAAAGAAAATCCCGGTCAGTGTGCCAATTACATTGCTATTAAGTTTCCAAAGGAGGGAAGTTCGCCCGAAGTCAGTAGAAATTGTAAAAGGCTTATTAATTACAGCGAACACGATAGAATCCCTGGAACCATTATGGATTATGCGATCATCGAAATTGATCCCGTTGATCGAGAGCCCTTTCAAATCAGTGATAAACCCGTACAAGTCAATGATCAGTTAAAAGTTATAAAAGTCGATCCCGGACAGTATTCGATCGAAGGCCGTATGGATATTAATTATTGTCGGGTGCAAGGAAATAGTCTCCTTAACATGGATTACTTAGGTCCTTATTCAGAAACTCTACTCGCAGTAGAGTACCCATACTCAGAGTATCCCGATTACTCATACCGTTGTACGATCACAAAAGGAAATTCTGGGAGTCCTATTCTCAATAGCGATGGTGAGTTAGTCGGCATTATACAATCTGGAGTGACTCAAGCCATGATTGGGATTTTACGACATTGGAATAAAGTCGAAATCGTCGAAGGAATTAGTTTCGACTTCGATCGCTATGCAGAAGTTCCCAATAACCTTTCGTTTACGAATGCTCAATGTCTCGAATTTGCGGGGCGAAGCCCCCATCCAGAATGTGAAGAGGCGACTCTCGACGACAATACATTTATTCGTGCAGTTCTTGATGCCTATGCTTATGCCAGCGAAATCACAGATTATACGCAATTTAGAGAAAACTTTGGTATCCCCGAATTTGTCCACATGAGCTATAAATACAAGGGAGAACCCGAAGATAGGGACTCCGAAACTTTTCGCAGTGATTATACACAGAGTCTACAAAAAGTTTGTTTTGAAGAAGAGCTTTTTCAACCCTTCTTTAAGAAAAGCCGCGCTGAAGAGGAGCCTCTTTACAGTTTTCATCTGAATGGCTATTCAGAAGGGAATCAATTTAGTAGCGACCGCATTGAGCTTTCTAATGCTGTCGTGGAGTTTATGATTCCCCAGAAATTTAGATTTAAAATCAAAATTCCACTGAGTAAGTATTTAGAACTCGAAACTGACTATGAGTATGTGAGTGGGGTGCAAGAAGCCGCTCGTATCTTTGTTGAAATCAAAGACGGTGAGGTTCTCAAGGTCTACAAAGAGAGTTTTCGATTTAGAGGCGATTATGGGCCGGGTACTTTTGACCTCACTCGCGGGCAAACTATTAGCCGTTCATTCAGAGAAGTGGAAGAAATTGATTTTGAATTCTGTACCACTGAATTTATTGAAGCCCTACGCCGCGCACCTGACGAATCCGTCGTTGAGTAATCGTATTACTTTTGTAAAATCCAGTCCTCACTCTTTACCGTCTTGGAATATTGCCGAACACTGAAATTGGTACATTCTTTATGAGGTGAGTAGTGAAACGTCTTAGATTATCAGTCTACACTTTATTATTAGTCATCTTGTTTCAGTCGGTAACCGAAGCAAGTAGTGTTCTCATTGCTCATCGGGGTGTTCACCAGACCTACCATAGAGAAAAACTAACAAATGAAACCTGTACAGCTAAAAGAATTGATATTCCAAGGCATGATTATTTAGAAAACACCCTACCTTCAATGGAGGAAGCATTTAAGTACGGTGCTGATGTTGTTGAAATTGACATTCACCCAACCACTGAACCTGATGGGCTTGACGAATTGGTGGTCTTTCATGATTGGACCCTCGAGTGCCGAACAAATGCTCGTTGTGATGAGGGCTGTAATTGCAACAGCCGAGGACAGTGCATTACGAATGAACAAACTTTGGAGTACCTGCAGAGTCTAGACCTGGCTTATGGTTACACCTCAGATGGTGGGAAAACTTATCCTTTAAGGGGAGTGAATACTGAAGTGATGCCTCACTTTCAAGATGTATTGAACCTTCTAAAGGCTTTTCCTGACAAAAGAATTCTCGTCAATGTTAAAGGAAATACTGAGAGAAGCTTTAAAGCATTCAAAAGAATTATTTCGTACTATCCAATGGAGCTGAGAAGCCGGGTTCTTTACCCAATAAAGTATGGTCATGGGGATGAGTTAGCGCAATTGGGTGTCGGAGAAGCCATTGATCAAAATGCAAAGAAGTGTCTGTTTGATTACTTGAAGACAGGGTGGTACGGGCACTTTCCTAAGAGTTGTCACCAGAAGAAAATATTTATTCCGGTTCGAGAAACTATGGAACGACTCTTAGGAAGACCCGGACGCTATCTCAAAGTTACTAGTTTTCTTTGGGGCTGGCCTGAGTCTTTTATTAAAAAAGCTCATGAAGCTGGTACTGAAGTTTACGCCTCGCAAGTCGACTCTATTGAGCTGTATAAGGAATATAGTAAGTATGATTTAGATGGTATTATGACAAATCGAATTGAAATTATTGGTCCCAGTATTATTCGGAACTGATTTTTCTATTTTTAACGAAGTTATCCCAAAACTTTTCGCGGAACTTGGCGAATTTCTTATATCGCCGTTCACCTTCAAGCTTAACCATAAGCTGAGTTACCATTTGCTCTTCTTCCTTAATCATGGCATCGACGCCCTTAGAAATGTCTCTAGAGTCGATATCCTCACTCAGTTTGTTGAGCTTATTGATCATCTTATTCTCTAGAGCGATAAAAGATACCACCGTATTATCGCTCAATCCCAGCTTTTCGACAAAGTAGTCATTAGCTTCTATAATCCACTTATCTTGATAGTCCTTACTCTGCTTGATCTTTAAGTAGTCAGTCGTATAAAGGATATTCTTAGTGTACGAGCTTTTGTAATCACCGGTCTTCTTTGGCTTGTATTTTCTGTTCTCGCGTTCTTCTTTTATCTTTTTAAGGTGAAGGTCTTCGGCAGAGGGACCCTCACTAGAAAGAATCGCAACACCCGCATCTTTAATGCTATCTCTAAAGATAAAGCTAGTAGCGAGGACGACTGCGGCGGCGGCAGCGAATTTAGAGCTGTTTTTCCACCACATTTTGGTCTTCTCTGTTTGATCGGGGTTATAATCCATAATATTCTTAACCGTTGCTTCACCATCGGTATTTTCACCCTGAAGTATCTTTTTAACCGTTTCACGAATTTCACGCATGAGAGTCTTAGTCGCACGTGCGTCCTCGTTATTTGCAATCAAGTCGGGGATTTTAGAGCTGACGAGCATTTCGACTTTAAGGCTCGCTTCTTTAACATACTTGTTAACGCGAGCTTGGAATTCTTCTTCGGCTCGGGCCACTCTGTCCTTTTCATCCTCAATGGCCTGAAGGCGAATCGCGGCAAGGGCTTGATCAGCATCTTCTTCACGCTTTTTAACGCGAGCTTGTGCGTTCTTGCGAAGTCGAACGATTTCTTGGGCCAATTCTGTTCGCTTTTTAACAACCTCTTGGCGAACATCTTCTTGCATGGCCTCGATTTCGTTGAATACTTTTTCTTTGATCTCTGCGGCTTCCTTTTGCGAGTCTTCAATCATTTGCTTGGCCTTGTCCATGAGGTCGTAGGCCTCACCGGCGGCTTCGCGTTTCATTTGTTCGTAAACCTCATCGCGAGTGGTTTCGAATTCTTTGCGTTCACTTTTGAGTTTCTTTTGATCGAGCTTGAAGTCACGTAAAAAGTCAGAGCGCTCTTGGTTGAAACTACTTTCTAGTTCCTCGCGACGCTTGTGGAGTTCGTTATCAAATTCCTGGTGTTTTCGCTCTAGTTCTTCTCTAATCGCACTCACTTCTGCGTGAACTTGATCGTAGTAAGTCTTTTTCTCGATCTCAAAAGCCTTCACCTCACTATCCATTTGATCTCTGAACCTTTTCGACTCAGTATCAATATAGTGTTTACTCTCTTCGAGGTCTTTTTTGATCTTGTCTTCGGTCTCGAGCTTTTTAGCCTGAGCGAGATGAATGATATTTTCTGCCTCTTCCTGTGCGCCAGAAAGTGCTTCAGCCCTTAGACGATCGGCCTCATCCTTTTTATCGGCGAAATAGGTATTGGCCTCGTGAGTAAGTTGCTCCGATTCCTCTTGGGCTTTTTGGCGCATAGCCTCGATCTCGGCAATGCTTTTTCGACGATTTTCTTCGATCTCTTTCTCGACGGCCTCACGACGTTCGGAGAGTTCGAGATTTAGCTGTTCATTCACTTTATCGAGTTCGCCCTTCGATTGTTCAAGAGCGAGCTTAAGGTCTTCGACCTGTGAACTGAGATCAGATTTTTGATCTTTGAGGCTGACCACATCCTTTAAGTAGCCCTCTTTTTCGGCTTGGGCTTTATCTATGATCGTTTCAGCTTCGGCCTTCAGTTCTGCAAACTCAATATTGAGCTCTTCAAAGTCTTTGTTCAGCTTTGAGAGAGCTTTTTCTTTTTGCCCCTGTTGATCTTCTAGCCCAGAGAGAACAGATCTTTGCTTGGTAATTGTTGTCTTAATTGATTCCAAATCCGTAGTGAGATCGAGTAGGGTCTTGCGCATTTCTCGATCTTTTTCTTCGTAGTCGGCTTCGATGTTGTTTAAATCTTTAGTGACCTTCTCTAGCTGAACGCGAACTTCTTCACGCTCGCGATTAATCTCTTCAATCTGTGTGTTGGTTTCGTTGAGATTAGCTTGGCGACGATCGAGTTCCTCTTGTAAGTTCTTAAGATCTACTTCATGCTGCTGCTTTTCTAAAAGAATTTGAGCCTTGTGTTCAGAAACTTCATCCTCAATCGATTCTTTGAGGGCGATAGCCTTGTCTTTAATTTCTTTCGCAGTATGCTGGGCTTCTTCAATGAGCTTGTCCGCAGTTTGTGATGCTTCACCTTTGGCGCGATCTACGATATTGGCGGCTTCACCCTTAGCCTCTAATATTATGAGATCGGCTTCTTTTTTGGCCTCTGCGAAGTTGTCGTCGGCTTTAACCTTGTACTCTTCAATGATCGTGTCGCCCTGGGCATGGGCCTTTTCTTCTATTGATTGAGCCTCTACCTTGGCCTGTTCAATGATTTCATCTCTATTGAGTTCAGCCCCTTTGATTAGGTTTTCAGCTTTTAGTTCAGCTTCTTTCTTAATTTCCAACGCCTGGTGAATCGCTTGAGCACGAACATCATCAGACTCCTGTTGAGCCTCATCAATCATTTTTTGCGAGTCAGCTTTTGCCTTAAGCTCCGCTTCGAGAAGAAGCTTCACTTTGGCATCTTCGGCTTCGTCACGAAGTTTTTGTGACTCGGTATCTAAATACTCCTGCGCCGAATCGAGCTTTTCTTTCGCTTCTTTTTCCATTCGACGGGCTTTATCTTCAGCTTCAGAAAGAACGAATTCAGCTTTTTCTTCAGCTTTGTCTGTAGCAGTATCTATGGTCTCATTGGCATATGAATCGGCATCGTCGATTTGTTTTTGCGCCTCTGATCCGGCTTGGGAAAGAATTTGATCAGCTTTAATTTCGGCGGCTGTGATAATTTCGGAAGCTTGCTCTTCTGACTCATTAATCGTCCGCTTGGCCTGTGAATCAGCTCCATCGGCCAAAAGAAGAGCCTTCTTTTCTGCCTCACTCACGATAGTCTTAGCCCGCTCTTCAGCATCAGCTAAAAACTTTTGACCTCGAGATTCGTAGTCTTCATAAAGGTCAACGGCCTTTTGCTTGGAATCCGCAATAACTTTGTCGCCAACGACCTGTGCTTCACTGCGAGAGGCTTCGACGATCTCAGCAGCCCTGGCCTCGGCTTCATTAAGCATTTGATCGACTTTGAGTTGGTTGTCGGCCCTAAGTCGATCGACCTCTTCGTCGATCTCTTGTTTGAGGCGGGAAGCGTAGGCCTCTGCTTCTTCTTTGAGTTCATTAGCTTCTGCGGTCGCCTCGTTGACTGTTTTTAGAGCACTTTCTTTGGCTCCATTTAAAATTTCATCGGCTTCAGATTGGGCTTTGTTAACAGTTTCACTGGCTTCTCGGTTGGCTTGTTCGGTGATCTTGTTAGCCTTCGAAAGACTTTCTTGCTCCAATTCATCGGCTTCAAAACGTGCCTTTTCGACGATTCTTTCTTTTTCTTCTTCCACAGAAGCGAGACGGCTTCGGATATCTTCTTCGGCTTCTTTTTCTTGGGTTTCTATTTTTTCAGCCGAAGACTCAAGAGCTGTTTCTATGCGCTTATTAGCTTTCTCAATGAGTTTATTGGCTTTAGATTTAGCTTCTTGATAAACTTCAGAAGCCTCTTCTTCAGGGGAGAGACCCTGTCGAAACATTTCGACACTAAAGACATCTTCACAGGTTCCAAGGGTAAACTGTTGGCCTTGTGAGTATTCAATATCCTTTTGCGTATCGATCGCCATGCCACCGAGGTGTGTTCCGTTTCGAGTTCCTTGATCTTGAAAGTAGAGTTTGCTCCCCACAGCTTTGACAATGAGGTGCAAACGGCTAACACCGACGTGCTTGCAGAATACGTCGGCGTCTTCCGATCTCCCGAAAGTAAAAGGGTTCGATGAAACAAAGTGTTCCTCTGTTCCCTTTTTATTTTTTATTAGAATACGAAAGAGGTAAGACGTCCTGCTCATACTCCCTGTCAATTATGGCTATGACGCCTTAGTATCAGTCTCCTGGGGTGGTGGCTCAGGTGGCTTGTTTTCACTATTAGGCGTTCGTTTACTTGCAACTTTATTTTCTTTAACTGTCTGATTAATGGCATTCTCTGCTAGAGCATCGATGGCATCTCTGTGCTCGTCAAAATCAGCAATGTCTTCTGGTAAGTCATTGTTGTTACTTCGACTCCAGAGGAGGTCTAAGGCATTTTCAAATCGCTCTACGATCTCAACGAATTTTTTGTCTGGTGAGAATAGGGTATTGAAAAAGTTCATTACGATCGAAAGCATGATACCAACAAGAGAAGTACTCATTGCAAAGGAGATCTTGAGTAAAAATTGATCCATGACCTCTTTTGACTTCTCAGAGTTGGCAAGGTCCATAGTACCGAGTTCGGGTAGGGCCTTCATAATTCCTAAAAACGTTCCAAAGATACCGGCAACAATGAAGATTCCGGGGAGAATGTTAAGTACTTCGTTTATTGGAGCAGAGGGGACAACTCCGAATAACTTGTTAAATGCAGGGTTATTTTGCAGAGAGGAGCGAGTCATCTGCATGAGTTTTGGCTGAGCATCAGTTTTACCGTGGCGTAAGTGTCTGATTTGCTTTTGCATATCCTTAACTAGCCATGCACAACCTTGCTTGATGAGGAAGAGGCGATCGCTTCTAGACATTAGTATGTCTGGCTTGCGACGTTTCATGATGTCTCTGATTTCAAAGATCTCATAGAAAGTTCTTTCCAGAATCCTTTTGGCGGTAACAAAGAAGCTGATCTCTTTTTTATGGTCTTCAGTTTCAAGAAAGAGGTTCACTCTTTTCTCAAACTCTTTGGTAAACCACTCGTGCCTAGAGACGGTGTAGTAGATGAGTGATCTTGCTACTAGGGCCAGCATAAAGCTGAATACCATTAACGGTAGCAGGAGATCTGTTGCGAATACAACGAGTGCATCGACCATCCCTTGAATAAACGATTGTGAAAAC
>JAUHWN010000057.1 GCA_030424665.1 Bdellovibrionia bacterium
CCTATAAGAGCGATCATGTGGTATGGCCCCGCTCGGTCGATGAGATACTCGCAGATGCCCGTCGAAATAGAGTCATTCGGGACTCATGGGCCTCACTGTTTTTTCACCCTTACTTACTTAATACCTATATTGATGATGGAATCGGAGATTTTCCTGGTGATACCAGTGAATTGCGCCGACTGATTCAGGGGCTTAAGAGTCTGGGCTACCGATTTATTAATTTAGATAAGTTTGCTGAGAGGCAAAGAAATATAAAGAATGCACAGGTTGAGGAAATAAAAGAATGAAACCGCTTAATAGTTTGTTTTCAATTGTTTTAATTTTAGTTACTACCTCTACGGGAGCGCTGGCGATTGAATCTCCCGAACAAATTCGTACTACAATTACAAATTCCCCCATCACCTTAGTCGACGAAGTTATGAAGCTTTATGCTGATGCTGACGAAATTAGTGATTATGAGATGTTTAATGAATACTTAAACCTTCTAGCCTTAATAGAGGAAAAGGCGGGGGATCAAGGGGTTGATAAAATTCATCCTGACTTGGTAAGTAATTTGGCGGACAAATTAGTCTCCCATGGAATGCGCTGGATTTCTCTGATCGAACACAGTGAAGAGGAAATCACTTCGTTGATGATTCATATGAAAGAGGCCACACTGGGAGTGTTCCTTGAGCAAATTGACTATAAACTAAAATACGTGTCGGTTGACTATCTTCTTACGAATGTTCCTCAGAACTTATTGGTAATAAGAGAGTTTATCGAGCGGAAGTATTCTAATAATCATTATCTTTATGACAAGTCTCTCTTGATCGCTTCGGAACTAGCTCAAAATGTACTCGGGCAATCTGTATTTTTAACTATCAGCCAGTACGATACCTGGTTGGTTCACTTGCTAGATGATGCTGCCATAGTGAACGAGATATACTACCAGTATGGTATGTTAGTTTCTGAGGGACGAGATGTTCTAGAATCGATGATACAGCAAAACCTTTCCTTGGGGCGACATCTTAACGAAAACATTGATGTACGCCACCCTGTGAGTCGTTATTATAGTGATCTCCTTTTTGAGACCTTGAGACAGGCACTTCATTATGAAATCGAAATTTCTACGGAGAGCTATCGAAAGTCCCTGGAGTTTTTAAGTCCACTTGATCTCGATAATTATGCGGAGGCCTTTGCGGCCCTCGATGTTGAATTGTCATCAGCCTCATTGGAAAACTATATTCGCCTCATTGAAGTCACAATTCAGGTTTTACACGGTCAAGGGATGCTGCCTCAGGTAACTCGACTGCAAGGTGTCGCTGAAAGACAGTTTGCCTTTTCATGGCTGAACCTTTCCGACTATGAAGCATCCTATCAGTTGATTGATAGTCAAAATCGAACCTGGAAAATGATTTTATTTAGGTCCCAAGCGGGAAGTTTTTCCCTCAGCTTATCTCGTGTCGATGGACCCAAGATCTTGTTTAACGAAGTGAGATATTCTTTTGAAGACCAGAAATTTTATACTCAGACACAGAGGGATGACCAGCGCCCAGACTTTTTGGAGTTTGGTCTCGATCGTCATCTTGTCGATGTTAATATTCCTTTTTCTTTTGATGGGGTCACTCAGCTCAGTGGGCAAATTCTCAAACCTTTGCCGGAAACCCCTCAGCTAGCGAGATTGTTTTCAGGCCAGCTTGAAGGGACTTACTCAGGGAGTTTAGAGGTCGCTCAAGGGGAATTTTGGGATGTCGAACTCTCTCTTTTTAAGGTGGGTGGTGATTTAAAAGGTAGAATTGTTAATAAAAATGGCAGTGAAGATATCATTTTGGTTGGAGGATTCAATAAGGATGAGGAATTGTTTTTTCTCAATTCTGACATTCGTAATCGCTACGATATACATCAGTTGCGTATTTTCAAAGCTGAGGGTGAAACGACCTTACGCTTCTATTCGGTGAATAGAGATGGCTTTGGTAATCCGTCGTCTTTACAAAAAACGGGAGGATTGCAGTAGTGAAAAAGGTTTTGATTTTTGTAGGAACTCGTCCAGAAGCTATAAAAATGGCTCCTTTGGTTCTAAAGCTTAGAGAGTCGGGATTTGAGGTCGAGTTGGGGCTGTCGGGGCAACACGCGGATATGGTTTTTCCGATCCTAGAGTTTTTCGACCTAGAGGCTAGCTTTAATTTGCAAATTTCTAATGAGGCGAAGTATATCGAGGACCCATTGAGTCTTATCACGGATCGATTGAGCAAAAGATTGAGAAGGAGCCCTGTCGATTTAATACTAGTACATGGAGATACTTCAACAACATTGGGTGGAGCTCTTTCAGGCTATTATCTTGATATACCCGTAGGACATGTCGAGGCTGGGCTGCGTTCTGGAAACATGAAGCATCCTTTTCCAGAAGAGGCCAATAGAAAACTTGTGGCTTCATTATCGACCTATCATTTTGCCCCTACAGATTCGGCTAAGAAAAACCTGCTTCGGGAAGGTATCCCGGAGTCTCAAATATACCTTACGGGTAATACAATTATTGATGCAGTCTATATTGCTAAAGAGATACTCGGCAAGAGCCAAAGGGTCGGGGATGAGCTAAAAAGTATTTATCCATTTTTACGAGACGGCAAAAGGAAAATATTAGTAACGGCCCACCGACGAGAAAACCTCAATGAATCGATCGTAAAGATTATTAGGGCATCAAAGTCTTTAGCAAAAAGTACCGGGGCTCAAGCGATCTTGCCGATTCATCCGAACCCTAAAATTCGAAAAATTCTCGGTGAAGAGTTGGATGAGTCCGAATCATTTAAGGTTATTAATCCACTCGATTTTTCTCAACTGGTTTGGCTCTATTCGCAACTCGACTTGATCATCACCGATTCAGGGGGCATTCAAGAGGAGTCGACTGTTTTCAATATTCCGGTACTGGTAACGCGAAAGGTGACTGAGCGAAAAGAATCAATTACTTCGGGACGATCTTATCTCGTAGGTGACTCTGAAGACCATATTTTAGAGCTCGGTAAAAAATCATTGAAGTTTCCAAGAAACGAAAGTGACGGGCTAATGAATCCCTATGGAGACGGGAAGGCCTGTGGCAGAATTGCCAATATTTTATCTGGAAGACCTTATGATTCGTTTCATAGTAGCCAGTATAGCCTCTATCAAGCCCTAAAAAAGCTCAAGGAGTATCGCAAAACTCGTAAGAAAAAAGTTATGAGGCGATTCGAGGGGACTGTTAATTAGACAAAAAGTGGCTAATCAAAGAGATTGAAATTCCCTCAATCACTAGATGGCTCTTTCCTTGCAATTTCTAAGAGTTATTGAAAGTTAATAAATAACTTTAATTGAATATTTATAGATATTGCGTAGAAAAGAGCTGAACCTATGAACCTTAAATTGAATATACATTCTTGCTATATTTTGATTCTATCGGTGATGATGACCTTAGGCGGAGTGAGTACATTTGGCAAAGTATCCAAAAGTTCGACGGTCGTAATTGCTCAAATGGGTCATCGAGGCCCTGCTAGTTTAAATCAGTGCTCCTCTCATTTTAGCTTAAGTCGAAAGACACGATTTCTCAATTTTGTTAAGTCCTACGGCCCTTCTTTTGGTTTGAGGGCGGCCCCATTCGCTGCAATTCTACCGTTTGCGGATAACTACGGTGTATTTGCAGCGAACCTCGGAAAGGCTACGCAAGTCATAAATGATTTTAGTATTGATCAACCCCAAGCTGTATTGGATGTCGTGCAAAATACCTATCAGACCCTTGGACAGGGGACTGGTGTAGATGAAGCTCTTATCGCAGCGGGAATAATATCGGCATCGTTGAATATCATTGATGAGTCCGCTGATCGTTTCTTGGATTCTATGGCTCGGTTGAATCCGGGACTGGTGCTTGTCTTTGCTTCTATATTAACTAATGCACCAGAACTTGGAGTCGCCATAATGAGTGCCATTAAAGATGGAGTTATTGAAACAGCAGCGGCGACTCCTATTGGATCTAATTTTTACAACCCCACGCTTTTACTTGTTGCCGTTGTCGGTATGGCCTTTATGAAGGCGGGACACTTTGCTCCATTATTTAAAAAGGCTCTCAATCAGAATGTTCGTGAGCAGGCGCTTGCACAAGGATTACTTGAAGATGGGCAAGATATTTCCGAGCTAAATTACTTAAGCCGAATTCGTTTGCAATTTCGAAGTTTCGCGGGATCAGTGGCCAATCAGATTCGAAGAGGTCGCCGAGAGTTGGGAGTCATGAGTTTTTCAATTCTTTCTGCTGCGAGTTTCTTTGGACTCGTTGTTCCTGGTATGGAGCAGGTGGGCAACTATAATCCTTTGTACTTATGGATGGCTTTGACTTCGCCTTTTGTATATCAGTTCTTTGTAAAGCCGGTAAGTTCGATTCGAGGGCAGGTAGAAGGTCTTGCAGATGCCGCGGACGAAGAAGAGATTTCTGGCCTATTAGAAGAGCTCCGTGATAGAGAGGCTCAAGTCAGTAGCGACGACGCTCGCGAGGACTATCATAGCCGATTGATAGACTTTATTGAGAGTGTGCAAGGATACAATGAGTCGAGTGAAGGGTCCGAAACATTTAGGGATCAAGTAATTGAACTTAGAGATTCGCTCAATCGGCTGGGCGAAGCAACCGCTATTGAGTACGCGGAAATATTTAGTGAGGTGAGTGAAGATCCCTACTTAAGGGGAATCATGGAAAAAATTGGTGTTCGCCAACCAAGGCAAAACTTCTTTAAGAGATTTAAATCGTCATTTGGAACTCTAATGATGACGGTTGCTACAGGTGCGGGGATTGCTTTAGGGAGCGCTTTGATCGATACTGGAGCCAACTTCTTTGTTCGCTCACAATCCATCCTCGATAAGACGGGCTTTGGAGCCGTAGTCAACTCCTTGCTAACAAGTCTTCCCGACGCGACGGTCGCCGCAAGCCTCCTCGGTGCAGGTATGACCATTGGAGCTTTTAGGTCGACTCGATTTAGCAACTATACAAATGTCATAATTTCTTACATTGCAATATCGACAGTTCTCTTACTTTGACATATCTCAAAAACCAAAGCGATATAGAGGTAAAATAACGGGGAATAGTATTAAGCCGGTTTTTCCAATTGAATTTCTAGAAGGTCGCAAAGATCGAGATCGAAGTAAAAGCATGTGTTTCCGTTGTAGGTTTGGTAGTTTAAGTCTGTGTTGTGATCTTTGAGAATTCTTCTCGATATGCTGAGACCGAGTCCGGTTCCTACGCCAACAGCTTTGGTCGTAAAAAATGGTGTGAATATCTTCTCAAGGTTTTCCTTTGATATTCCTGTTCCACAGTCGATGATCATGATTCTAATCTTATTGCCAATATTTTCCGACTGGATTTTTATCCAACTGTCGTCGAGTTCCTGTACGGCATGATAGGAGTTATTAATTAAGTTAATTAAAACCTGACTAATATTCACTGATTGTATTTTTAAGAGAGCATTGTCATCGATATCAATTCGTAAATCGATAGAAGAGTTTTTAAGTCTTTCTCTACAAATGTTGATCGAATCGTCGACGACTTCTTTGAGGGTAACAATTTCTTTCTCATCACCGACGCCGTTTCGAGCCACTTTTCGCAATGAGGAAATAATCACAGAAATTCGCTCAACGGTAGAATCTATTTGGTCGGACATCTTCACGGCACGATCCTTGTACTTTGAGTCTTGAGTAGATAAGAATTTTTTAACGAAACTATTTGCCAAGTTAATTGAACACAAAGGAGTGTTTATTTCGTGGGCTATTCCTGCCGCCATTTCACCAAAAGCATTGAGTCTCTCTGATGCAAATATTTCTTCTTGCTGTTTAAGAATTAGCTTTTTCGATTCTTCAAGCTCAATTGTTCTGTCGACGACTTTTTGGTCAAGATCTGCATTGGCGAATATTAGAAGTTCGGCTAAGCGAGAGGCTTTTAAGGTAGCAAATACCGTTGTGATTAATGAAATAAGTCCTATGAGCATAAAAGCTATTTTCATGGACTTTTGATTTTCTAAATATTCTTCTGTCTTCACTTTTATCAGCTTTTCGAGACCTTTGATTTCAAGACTTGGTGTAAGTGATTCGATTTCATTTTGCAATTCGATGAGTTTAACTCGTGAATGCAAAATATTTCTGATATGTGATTTGAGAAGACTGTTTTCGAGGGATTCTTTTTTATTGTCGATGTTGCTTGATTTAACAAAATCGCTCAGTATTAGAAACGCGACCTCATCGAGAAAAATGGTATAAGAAAATGCTGAATTCAGTAAAAAGTTGGTATTTTTATCCGAAGAACTTAATGTGGCTCCCATCAGATTATTGTAGTTAATAAGTTCACTTTTATGCTGTAGATATCGAATCGAAATAAAGTAAGATGAAGAAAGGGACTTAAAGCTCTCTGCTAGTTGCGACTGCCGATCTATTTTATTGCATATAGAGTCAACTTGACTCTTGGTATTTGCGGTGAGGAACTGATCTTTCTGCAATGATATACAGTTGTTTGAAGTGAGTTCTACCGAGTGATTGAGTTCATCGAAATTATTGTTTTTATTGGCCATTAATTCTAGAATACTTTTAATAATTTTCTTTTGATTTAGATGGATGTTCTGAACTAATTCTTTTGAGTGACTCAATTGATTAGATTTAAAATCTTTCGTTGAATGGAAATAGAGCGTAAAGAGAACTAATAGTACTATAGACGCGATAGCAATATAAATAAGCTTTCTATTTTTCAAGATGCCTCCTGAGAAGAGAGGTGCTTTCTGGAATTGGAGCATTCAATGTATTCAAAAACATTTCGATTTTTAAGGCATCATCTTCGCTGATATCGACTCCAAGTTGATGACGTCCCATGAGTTTAATTACTTTATTCAGTGAATCTATGCTTCCATCATGGAGATAAGGTGCCGTATTCGCGACGTTTCTCAGCGAAGGAACTTTAAAAACAAAACGGTCGGACTCTAATTTAGTAATGTTAAACCGGCCCAAATGAACACTCCCTTCGGCTAGGCTATCCTTGTCGTAGTAAGGAATGATCAATCCAAATTTTTGAAAGAAATTTCCGCCGACCGAGCGCCCCTGATGGCATGAAGTACACCCATAGGTTTTAAAAAGCCTGTAGCCGTCAGCCTGTGATTTTGAGATAGCGGACGTGTCACCTTTAAGGTATTTGTCAAATTGCGAGTCGGGGGTGACCAGCGACCGTTCGAAGTTTGATATCGCCTTTTTAATGAGTTTCTCACTAATGGGGCGGTTGTAGACTTTTTTAAATTGAGATGCAATTTTTGGGTCATTTTGCAGCTTTTCTACGACATCCTTCCAATTTGATCCCATTTCATTCTTTGTGATGAGGGGGCCATCGATTTGATCTTCTAAACTCTTGGCTCTTCCGTTCCAAAATTGAAAAGAATTGAGACTCGAGTTAAAGACCGTCGGTGTATTTAGAGGTAGTTCAGTTTTTTGTACTCCAACAGAAAATCTTTTATTGTCAGCTCCGTTTGAAAATATATTGTGGCAGCTAAAGCAAGACACTGAGTTATCTTTGGAGAGTCTTTTGTCCATGAATAAAATTCCACCGAGCACGATTTCATCTGGGTCGTAGGTTTGTTTTTCAATGGGAGAAATCGGTTCAAGGCCGTTTGACCGGGATTTAGGTGGAATAAAAGTCAACGATCCCAGAAAAATTATAAAACTGTAGATCAACCTCGCTGTTTTCATTTAAGCCACCATTTGCTCAGCAGAATTTTCTTCGTCTACAATAATTGACTTAAGTCCTTTAAATAGGACGGGGTCTAACATATCCAGCTTATGTTGCTCGATAAGCTTAACGGCATTTTTTGCAGACATCCCTTCATTGTGATAACTTTTTAAGGCGTAGTTGCAAAAGGCATCGGCAATACTAGTGATTCGTGCTAGGGGGTGTATTCTCTCTTTTGGTAACTGTCGTGGATACCCTTGACCTAGGCAGTCCTCGTGATGCTCGTAGGCTATGGCGACAACATCTGAAGGTATGGACTTTATGCCTTCTAAGATTTCTTTGCCACGAGCTGCATGAGTTTCTAGTAAGGACCTTTCAGCGTAGGAAAGTTCGACTCGGCTCTTCTTAAGGAGGGTAGGGTCGAGCTCTTTTTTCCCGATGTCATGTAGAAGCCCCCCGAGACTGAGATGAAAGTGAGTAGAGGCCCTCCTATAGCCTAAAGCTTTGGCGATCATTACAGAATAGATACTAACCCCGAGGCTATGAGAATAGAGATAGTCAGTGTGGCCATTGAGAATTTCAATCATCGAGAAAATTTCCTTATCTTCGAGAACCACGTCTAAAGTGTTAGTTATAAATTCCTTAGATTCACGGAATGAGGATTCATCTAAACCATTCACAAATACATTTTCTAGTAGGACGTCAGCTGTATTCGAAATGAAGCGTCTCTTTTTTTCAATGGGAACTTTCTCTGATTTAGCGACGGCATTGCCAAGCTTTACATTAAAGTTAAGAACTTTCGAGAATTCTGATTTGAGAATGTAAAGAAAAGTGATTCCTTTTTTAAGATAATTGTCGAGCTGAACCTTTGGGATTTTTCCGCCTTTATGAGCTATCTTTACATATTTCTCTTCTGATAACTTAATATAGACGTCCATTTCCATATTCTTCTCAGTTACGAAATCTTCCAGTGAAACCTTACAATATGTTTTTTCCGTTTTGTTTTCTTCTTCTTTGAGACCCGTTTTTATTCCGAGTTCGTTCCCGACAGCCCTTATGAGTTCATCCTCTTCGAAGGGTTTAGCAAGAAACTTTTTAATTCCCAAATTGTGAGCTTTTTGAGTTTCAATGATGTGGGCAAATCCAGTCATAAGAATAAACGGAAGTTCTTGATTCTGCCTATATGAAGTATCATAGACCGTTCTTGACCATTCAATTAATTCGACACCTGACATTTTCGGCATTTGAACATCGGTAATGACGAGGTCCACAGTTTCTTCGGACTTTAATATCTCTTTAGCCTCTTCGCCATTACCAGCGCTGAGGAGAGTGACATCGAGGTCCTCTAAAACTGCTAAAACAGTCTCTCTAAAAATCTCATCATCTTCTACAACCAAAATTACCTTTTTCATTTTCTAATCCTTTTTTTCAGGAGATATAGGTGTTTCGGGTCGTTCGATTTAAAAAAACAGTGATTTAGCGAGGATTTAACAAATGTTCGAGAGACTAAACATTCAATTAGAAATCGTGAAAGGACTGCAACATTTCGATTTCAAGTTGAAATAGAAATATTAAGGCGAAATTAGCGTTATCTCAAACTGACCCACACTCCCTCGTTTTGGGACGAGGAAGGTCAGGCTCTAGTTTTTCAATATATCTATCGACAGTACTTTTATTTTAACCTAGAATTGGTCGGCATGAGACAGCAATACCATTTTAGAAAAGTTGAAAATGACACCCATATTTGGAATGTGAATAAACTTATGAAAAAGCTCAAAAACATCCCCGTGGAGGTTTTGCCAGTTCATACCTTTAGAGACCAGTTAAACACAGATTATTGGGCGCAAGGGAAGTCGATGACCTGTGATGAGGTCATAGCGCATACTCAGCTCATACTCGAAGCCGATTTGTCGTTTCCAATTCTCCTTTGTCCTGAATACAAAGTGATCGATGGAATGCATAGGATCTGTAAGGCCGTTTTAGAAAAGCGGAAAATCATCGAGGCAATTGTATTAAAGACCTTGCCTCCACCGGATCACGTTAATATTGACCCTAATGATCTCAGTTATATTACTTCCTAGGTTTGAACTTGAGGTAGATAGATTGTCAAAATGGCATCTTTGACAATTAGATAAACAGTCAAATTCCAGATATTTACCGGTTAAATCACTGTATTTGCTCATAATCAGGTATTTCTTTTGCTCTATATATCTTCAGGAGAAACAAGAAAAGGTATTTTAATGAATAGAGTTTCAGTAATTACACTGCCTCGGAAAACCCCATGGGTTTTCCTTCTGTCACTATTTCTCCTGCTGACCCATTTAATAGCACCTACACGAGGATATTCCCAAGAAACCTGCGAATTCTATTTTCAACAAATTCACGAAAATTCGTTAGAGCTGGTTAGGAACCGATTTCGAAGTGGAGGCAGGGGTATTCTCCTTTCTGGAGCGGAAGGGCGAGTCAATAGGGAAGTCGCCCGTGCTCGAGAATATCTCGAAAGTATTCTTTATAAAATTGCCCAAGAAAAAATACAAGAGGCGGGGATCCATGTAAGGCTTAATATCTATTCTTCAGATACAATTAATGCATTTGCTACTAAAGGTTCTGATTTACCAATCATTCGAAAGAAGTTGGGTATCGCTGAGGATGGAAAGCCCATCTATGAAGTGGCAGTCTTGCAAGGCATGTTGAGTTTTTTCAAGTCAGAAGATGAAATCGCCTTTGTTCTGGGCCACGAAATGGGACATATTCTCGAAGGCCACCTCGATGCAGAAGTAGACACTCTCGAGAAATATACGAATTACTATATATCAACACAACGGCATGAGGTTGATGCTGATTTCGTGGGAATCGATCTCATCAAGGGACACTACAATTTGGATGCTGCCTATGAATTTCTGGACCGTCTTATGGGTGATCAATCAACAAGAATGTCGAGTTATACGTGGTTTGGCGCCTCTCATCACCATCCTAGTGTTCGCTTGGCATTAGTCTTAGGAAAAATACAGTCGTTGCGCAGGACTTCTGAAGAGGCGCGAATAAGCACAGAGACTCCCATCGAGGATGGAGTCTTGGTGATCAAGAGGTCTCCCCGTGATGATCCCTACACGGATGAACCCGAAGGATATATTCACGAATATCATCAGTGGTTTCAAGAGATGATGGCTCCGCGACAAGAAACCATTAGATTTTCATATTTTAATTTTAATAGGGACGAGTACCCCAATTTGTATTCGGGCGATATTCGAGCCGATGTTGCGAATCAGGTTTTTTTAGAGTCATTGGAGTTTATTGATAGTCTCGAAGTTGACAATCTTCAAAAGTTAGAGCGAGTCTTTGAACTTCTCTATTTTTTTCGAACAAAGATTAAGGTTAAAAAGGACTCGCGTACGAGCGTAAGTGCCATAAAATATTTAGATTTTACAGCTAAGCTCTCACTGAAACAAAGTCTTGTCAGATATAGTTTCGGAAGTGAAAGCACTTGGACCCCCCAAACGCTCCTTTCTTTGTTTTCTGATCGGATCCAATTAGATTCGAGTCCATTAGAAGAGTTTTTAACCATAATTAATTTGCATGAACTAAGAAAAATATTTGCCCAGCTTGGTAATTCTTCTCGCCGTTGGTATGACATGATATTTTCTTCTATCAGAATCGACTCTGATTTTGATCCCCTTAGGGTCGGAACCGTTTTGAAAAAAACCCTGACCTTAATTGTGCCGGATGAAATCGTCGAAAGAGTCATTTCTGGTCTTTCTGGCTACCAACTGGCGGACCACCTCGATTCCCATGAGAATGTTCTTGCAGCACTCTCGATATTTTCTCTTAAAAGGAGTCTAGGCGATGACTGTGATAAGCCAAGGCTTTGTCAAGTTCTTCTGGATTGGATTAACAGTAACCAGAGTATGCTA
Organism: Bdellovibrionia bacterium; assembly: GCA_030424665.1. Lineage (GTDB taxonomy): Bacteria > Bdellovibrionota > Bdellovibrionia > Bdellovibrionales > JAGQZY01 > JAUHWN01. The sequence continues at coordinate 11,599 of JAUHWN010000057.1, forward strand.
GATCGAGCTCTTATCAGAGAGTTTGTTCAACTAATGGGTCAAGACATAGGCACACTTGAAGCAGGGCAGGTTGGAACCATTGCCTATAGGCTCGATAAACTTATTAGTACGAGTACCTTGTCAGCAGGTTTGAATCCGATGCAGCTTAGGGAGTATTCCGATGAAATTCGTCAATGGTTTAGAAGAGCTTCCCCTAGGGTCGAAGGGACTCAATATCAATTATTTGTAGAAACCTTAGAAAGAAACCTTGGAGTTCTCTTTGCCAGCCAAGTTCGTGGGACGGGTGCGAATCCGACACCTCAAGAAACCCTCGAAGAATATCGAAATTTGCTTCTCTCCAGAAGTACCGAGGATGAAGATATTGAGCAGTTTCTACAATCATTGAGTCGAGAAGATATTTTGAGATTTTACGATATGCTTGGTTTTGACGCCTTAAAAAGGCCTCAAGTTATAGATGTTTTGAGTCAAAGGCTGTCTATACCGAGTGAAGTTATTGAAGAACGAGGAGTGACAGAGGGTCTTATTTCTTGGCTCCTTACCCATGGGTGGACTGAAGAAAGCCTTCTCCAGTTAATCGAGGAAAATCCAAACATCGAGAGTCTTTTTAAGTCTGCCCTAGATGACTGTAAGGCGAGTCGACTTGCTCAAGAAAGGGTCATGCGAGGTGAACAGTTTGCATCTTCGATATTGATGCAGATGGGCCCAGCTGATTTTTCCGGTTTCGTTGAATCAAATGTTAGTAATAATAGTCAGTGTTCGGCTTTAACAAAGCTCGCTCATCCCCATTTAATTAATATGCCCATAGCTTCAGGGCCTTCATCGATCAACCCTGGCCAGGTTAGAGTTCTTGAAACTCTTTCTAATCAGCAAAGTAATGGAATTTCATTGGAGCAATGGGCTGAGATTTATCACAGCTATGTCGGCTCTGAAGGAATACTACCCGAGTTGATTCCATATCAGCTGCGTGAATCTCTAACTCGATATTTATTAGAGGGCCTGGAGTCTCGAGAAGGGGAGGATCGTCATCGCTTCTTAGATTTAAACTCGATTGTAAGGCTCTTGCCTGCTGAGGTCTCTTCAAAATATCTAACTGATTTAATAGTTGATCGGACACAGGGACAAAATCTGGACGAAATATCTCGGTTTTATGTTCAACTTCGAGAGGAGCTTAATCTCAAGTTAGACCTTCAAGACTTAGACATAAAGTTAAGACAAGATCTTGCGGAGCGATTGCGACTTCAACCAGGACAGATTAACTCCTTTTTTACCGAAGAGCCCAAGATAGATTCAAACGGAGCTTTGGTTCGAGGAATGAGTGGAATTGTTGCCGAATTACAAAAACATTCAGTGACTGACCAAATGGATATTATTAATTACATTACTGGGCGTATAGAGTCTATGCCTGAAAGCGTGATTCGAATTGGAGAATATTTTAGGAAGAATGTTGATGTAACGGCCCGCTTTGAAGATGCTATTGTTCAAGTTCGAGCAAGGATGAGTCGGGCAAATGGACTGACTCGAGCAATGATTCTTCTACCTCTTTTTACGGGTCAAAGTTCGATGCTCGGAAAAGAAGGAGGAGAGGATCAACTTCTTGAACTCGTATTAGAATCCGTATCTCAGAAAAATCGGAGTTTTGTTAAAAAGTTAGCCCAAGGAGCTCTCAGGGCTGAAGGTAAAAATAGAGCGATGGTTTTTGCCTTGATTTTTTCTTTGAAATCAGAGAACGGAGCAGCTCTCTCTGAAGGTGAAATTTTGCGAGCTATAGTTAGTTACGGATATGGGGTACCTGGGATTAAATTTGCTCAGTTCCTCGCATTTACATCTGACTTCAAAGAGCTTCTTGGAGAGTTGCAGGATCAGGCGATACCACTAACTTATTTAGAAGTTGTTCAGCTCCTAGAAAAAACCTTTCCCGATGGATTACCTGATGGCTTAGAGGTCATTGGCGTCAAAGGTTCTGGATCCGTCAATATCGGCGTTCAAATCTTTAACCACAATACAAATCAATATGAAATTTTAAGTGTCCCTCGAAATTCGATTGAGGTTGCAACAGTTGAGGACTTTAGACGCCTCAAAGAGGCACTGATTGAAGTCGTACAAGATGCAGAGGCTAGAGAGCGCTTTGGATTTATGCTGGGATTACTCGATACGATTCAGGCGAGTGTTGAGCTCGAGTTTAATCGGAATCAAGTTTTTGCCAATCAAGATCGGCTTTCGAGAATTTTTAATCGTGAGGTCAACGGCTGGAATATTAAGATGGTAAGTGCCTATGAGATCTATCAAAACAGAGTGATTCGCATGGAAATGGCAAAAGGAATTCCCGGTCGGCAGTTTGATCTGGAATTTCCAGAGCAATACAAAGAAGCTATGCGATCGGCTTCAAAAATAATGACAGATCATTTGTTACAAATCTCAGAATCGGAAGAAGGCTTCTTTGCGGACTCGGATTTTCATGATGGACAGGTGTTTATCGATCCCGAAACGAATACTGTTTGGTTAATCGACCCTGGTCAGTCGGTAGAAATTAATGAAGAAGAATTTGAACTCGGTCGAAGTATTCTAAGAATTTTATCCAAATCTCTGAGTATTCAATCGGTTGTAGAGCGTCTAAATGCTTCGATGCTCAATCCTCAAAAAGGAAGTAAATTCTTTGTGGCTGATGAGCTCAGTGAGATTCTACAAATCCAGGACAAAAACGATGCATTTGTTAGGCTGATCGCACTTGTGAACAATAAGGGTGGATCCATTCCATTGCCGACGGTTCAATGGGTGTTAGGAATCAATCGACAGGTCGCTCTCGGTCGACGTATTAACTCTGGCTTTGACCGTCGACTATGGACCGATTTTGTGTCTGAAACTTGGTCGGAGTTTAGAAATGAGCCGAGTATCAGGAATCTCCGTGATGTACCGAATTTGCTTCGGTCAATTTTTCAGTAAGTCGATGGTGGAAATAATACTTCCCATAGGACGGACTTTGATCATGAATTTAGTGTGTATCCATTTAATGTAACATAATATAACTTATCAGATAAATTGGAGATGGGCTCTCATGGCCTCTGGTGCGTGTTTTAAGGCAATAACTCAAAATAGATTGGCTTTAATGATAAGCTGCCATGTCAGAGCGGCCCAAACCCAAAGAAATATGGGCGAACCAAAATATAGAGCCATATCAACGCCTTTAAATTTCCATTTTATAAGAGCTAATAGTAAAAATCCCGTCGACCAAAGAATTCCTGCGACAATTAATGTTGGCCACGTGGAGTCCCCATTCAGACAGGCAAAAGGTGTCTGATCCAATCCCGTAAGTGATAATGGAATCGAAGTGCCATTAAAAAGGTTTATTGCCGGCGTGGCCATAAAAAACAAAATCGCACCAAGCATACCCATTGACAAGATACTGAGTCCAAGGGCGACAAAAAATAAAATAAAAAAGAGATTCATGCCCTAATTATCAAATGTAATTGGGCCGTTAACAAGTCCAATAAATCGAGATTTTATGGGGTAAATATTTGATAGTCTCCCCGTTTTTGGAATTAAGCATTTAGCTCTTTGAGGCCATTTTCTACGCAATCATAGTAGCCGCCTAAATTTTTTGCCTTCATTCCGGATTTGTTAATTCGATCAATAATTTTTTGAGCTCTGACTCCTGCCTGGCAATGAATGTAAAGTTCTTTGCCGCGACTGAGTTCGCATATTTCGTCGAGGACCCTCTGGTCAAATTTCTTAAAGGGATAATTGAGAGCACCTTTGATGGCCCCATACTTTAAGCGTTCGCTTGGCTCTCTGACGTCAATCAACAGTCCTCGATCGGCTTTAATATCTTTACAAGCTTCCAAATAAATTGCATTTAAATACTCCTTCTCGCTTTTAGAGTCCCCTTCTTTGGTCTCCGCACCCTTTGCATTTGGATCGATGATAGGACTTTTAAGAACATTCCACAGATTGATGTGCTTATCTTGAAGGGAGTTTAAGCGTTCCAAGTCAACGGCAGTAGTTTCTGGGCAAGAGTGAGTGCCGAGGAGTCGGTCCCAAAAGGAAAATACAGTAGTAAAGTTTTGATCGCCTTTTTCGCGGTTAATGGTGTGATGTATAGCGTGATATCTAGGAGTAACGATCACCTTGTTAAGGTACTTATCGAATTTTCCTAAATGAATGTTTGCGTGGTGAAACTCTGAAGAAAAATTCAAGACAATTTCAAAAATAGTAAATGCTAACGCTGATGGTCCCCAAATCAGAATCCAACCGGCTTTAATGAAGGCCGAAATAAGTAATTCACCAGGGTGATAGCGAAGCGCCGTTAGAATATCGAGACTCTTGTCTGTGTGGTGAACTCGGTGAAATCTCCACATAATATAGACTCGGTGGAACCATTTGTGTTTTAGAGCATCGAAGAAATCAAACAAAACAATTGTTAATAGAACCTCAAGAATTCCATTGATGCCGAGTAATTTGGAGAGTCCCCAGCCTTGGCTATCAACCCATCCAGCAAATGCGATGAAGGGAGCTGCAATAAAAATCCTCATAAAAAGATTGTTCACAATTGCCAGGCCAGCACTAAACTTTACGCGATCTGAGCGTCGATCAAACCAAGACCTCGCGGGCCAAAAGGTTTCAATTCCAAACATAAGGACTAGCATCCCTACAAACAGACCCAGGCGAAGTATTGGAAACTCACTAATCACGTCTAATCCCCCTATGATTCTAACCAGGAGGCTTTTACCTGTTATTTCGATAAGGAGACAAATTCATAATTTATATAGAGGTATCACCAGGAGGAATATGTAATCAGCCCCTATTTTTCGAGCCTCTTAGTAGAGCTTCTTTTTAGGAAAGATTGGGCCCTTGCGAGGTAACTACGATAGGATTCAATATAGCCATCACTAAAGAGTCGACCGTTGAGGTGATCGACTTCGTGCTGAACGACGATGGCGCTAAAACCACGAAGCGTTTTACGGATTCTGCGTCCATTTCGATCGGTATAACTCACTTTGATTTTTCTATACCGGGTGACAAATCCACAGTATGCCATCGAAAGGCAACCTTCAAAGCTGAGGGTCTTTCCCGGGTGGACTGGTGTGTACTCGGGATTGATCATGACATCGTTTTGCGCAATTAAAAGGCGAAACGGAATAAAAACCTGGGGAGCTGCTATTCCAACTCCCCCCGCTTTTTTCATTGTAAATTCCATTTGGTCAATCAAGGCTTGAATGCGTTCATCCTCAATAAACTGGAGAGGTAACGGGGTGGCTATTTGCCGTAATACAGGCTCCCCTTGTTGAGCAATTTCGAGTTTATATTTTTGCGGGTATTCATAGGGCAGGTTTTCGAAAACCTCAAAAAACGAGTCGTAGTTGATAAAGTTTTGCTGACAAAACTCTTGAGCCGAGACTGGCCCGCCAAGACTCAAGCTCACAAAAATCGCGAATAGCTTTAATGTAATATTACTCTGAAAGAAGTCTAAAATTGATTTCACAGGCGTGTTTCCCCGAGAAGAGTTGATTTTGATTATTTGTAAATATGGGCCTAAAAACCGTCTGTACGTTTGAAAAATCCACCGGACGATAAATGGGTCGCGAGTACTCTTCGGGACTCAAATGAGGAAGTTTTCGTCTTCGGCGCGGATTTCTTATAGCTCTTAAGAAGTCCTTAAAGTAGCCACGGTAGGCGTCTTTGAAGCGCTTCTGATCGAGACCTAATTGACCTCTGCTGTACTCCGTAACTCGTGTAGTGAGTCGACTCCCGTCAGTAAAGTAGAAGCGAATTTGACCTTTTTTGTAGCCATTGCGAAAATAAGTCGTCCACTCCTCTAGAGTCATAACATCATCCATTATTGGATCTATAACCCACCAGCCTCCTTCATAGGCTTTAACCATGGTAGCGACGTGAAAGGTCCAGCCTCCCATATCACCAACAGCAAAGACCTTTTTGATGGATCTCTTATGGAGGCCGGTATAGAGACTGGTAATATGAACGGCAAAACCCCGTCCAAAACAAAAACCGATTTTACCAAACCAGTCGTATCTAATGTTTGCTAGATTTCCGACGTTGGGATGACGAGAAACATATCGAAGTATTTTTTGAGCCGCACTCTTTGGCATATATTGGGCTCGCTCAGTGTCAACTTCATCAAACCAAGAGAGATTGATTCGGTGTAAGTCTGCACTATTTCTATTGTCGAGTTCCTGCTGAATAATAGATTTTTTTTGCGCTTTACTGAGGTCACCCTCAATTGGAGTAATTTGCACTTCTCTAATTTCTGCAAGTTCATTGAGCCGGTGTTGTTGAAGGTCAGGTATTGGGTAGAACACATCATTGAGATCGAAGTGGCCATTTTCGACATTTGCGTTGAACTCGGCGAGTCTTTCATTGTACTCAATCTCATCGAAATTGGCTTGGGCGCAGAGCTCGAAGGCCACAAAATTGCTGGCGAGAATAGCGAATAAAGCGATAAATCGACAATACATAACGGCCCTTTAATGAATGGCTATTTGTATAATGCGTAGCATTAATTAGGTAGATTTATTGAATTTTTTGTATTTTATCCAATTTTTGGCCGATTTGGGCCCGCGAAATCGAATCTATAGCTCAATGAAGCTTACTCGAAGCCCAAAACCCGAGTAAGCTCATCGAGTATTATTTCTCGTATTTGAGCATCTTCTAAATGTTTTGAAATTTTCGTAAATGGACCATCGTTAATATTTAGGACAAATCGAGTTCCGGGCAATTCATGAACAATCTCGTACTGTATGCCCGCCTCTTCAAAAGTAGTCTCCAGGCAGGACTTTAGCTTTTGCGGGATCAGACTGTAAAATTCTTTTGGTGTATACAAGAAGATCTTGGGAAGATCTTTTTCTAATAATATTGGACCAAAAGATAAAAGTGTTTTGGTTTCGTCGGCAAACACGGATCCACTGTGATCGACTATGATATTTTTGCACAATTCACTGACCTTTGAGAACTCAGTGTTTGGCTTGCGTTCGGCGGGATTTATTTGACATGTTGACTGTAGTAAAAATTTATCTTGATGGGTCAGTCGAATGTCGAAATTCCACTGTGTCAAATCGTCATGATAAGCGCTATTAATAATACTAATCGACGTTAGCAGCTTCATCTCATCAATAAAAGTAATCCCCTTAAGATTTTTGTACTCAATAGGACCAGTTTCAGACTGAATTATTTTAGTAGAGTTATTGCCAAATATTTGATCGATGTTCTTGCAAACATCGCGCAAAATGACGGCTTTTTTAGAAACTTTGAGTTGGTGGCTCGGGAGGCTTGCTTCAATAAGGGTTCCTCGTCCAGACTGGGACTCTACCTTAACCACTCCTCCAAGCTTTTCAATTTGTGTTCTGTCGAGGCCGACTCCCCTTCCAGCCAGGTGCGAAACTTCTTTTTGCGTAGTAAGTCCTGGATGGGTGATGTATTGAATAATTCGTTCATCACTCATTTTTAAACTTTTCTCCAGCGTGAGTAGCCCCTTTTCAGCAATGAGGTTTCTCACCTTTTTCGGGTCTACGCCGCGACCATCATCTTCAATCGAAACCTTTATTCGTCCCTCGGATTTTTTAAAGGATATATTTATTATTCCAGTTTCAGATTTTCCAACTGCCTCGCGATCGATAGGCGATTCAATACCGTGAAGAAAAGCGTTGTTAAGACTATGTAGAATAAAGCTACCGACAACGGATCGCAATTCTTCGGGGATGCAAACATCATTGGCACTTAAGTCGACAAGTACTGTTTTTTGTGTCTCTTTCTCAAGAGATTTCGCTTGTTCTTTTATAATGGTCTTGTAATGACTGGATTCAAAGGTATTCATGTTGTTGAGTAGAAAGGCGAATTGTTCCGTGTGGATTTGATTAATCAAGTCTTTGTCGCCGCGCAAGGCATTTGAATACTGATTCCAAAGGTTCTTTACTCTTTGTAAGTCCTCAGAAGCTTCTAAACGATCTGGAGTCATCGCTAAAATGAGAGGCTTTAATTCTTCATACTCTTTAATCACTGCAAAGCATGCCTTTTCAACGGCATCCCAATTCATTCTTTTCTCGATGAGGTCTTCGGCTTCGTTGGCCTTTGTCGAGAGGAAGTCGAGGCCAGCGACAAATGCATTTCCTTTAATCGAATGGAGAACAGGAGAAAGTGACTTATAATCTTTAACCTTAATAAGATCTATTAGGGATTTCATTCCTCGATCAAACTCTGCAGATAGGATTGGCAAATTTTTAGGGTTATTTTTTTTAATTTGCAGAATTCGAGCTAGATTTTTCTCTTTGATTTCTATTTTCTTCTTTGACTCTTCTTCCAATCGAACAATTTTTGTTCGATCTTCGATAAGAATAAGTATTTTTTGAATCGAAGAATCTTCATACAAAGGTTGGTATTTGAGACCCAAGTATTTATCGATTTTCTTATTCGGATTGACAAAATGGTATTGAATTGGAAGTTCATCTTTTATGGCTTCAAACCAGAATGAATTTCGATTGAAGCAGGAGTGAAGGTTGTTGATTTGGTTTTTGGTTAACTCATCGAGATTAAGCCAATTGGGTTGAAAGAATATGTCAAAAAAGTTTTTGCCAATTATATTCTGTTCAGATACCAATTTATTGATGTGTTTTGAGTAAGAGTCTTCGATGATTCCCTCGGTGTCGATTGTAATAATTGAAGCCTCGAGAGATTGATAGAGGTTTTTAAGTCTCTGGCTTGATTTGATTTCTTGTTCAAGATCAAAGCCAATGAATGCGTAGTAAATACTTCCAGCATTGGATACGCTCTTACAGTGCCACGAAAGATACTTGCCTGAAATTGAGAAGTTAACTCTTTCTTCGTTTCTTGGAAATCGGAGTTTCTCTTCGATGAGACTCTTTATTTCTTTGTACTCCTGAGGTTTGAGAAAGTCTTCGAATTGCACTTGATACATTTCATCCAACTCTCGATTTACAAAATCTAGAAAATTCTTATTAAATTTCACGAGCTGAAGGTCTTTGTTAACTACAAATATAGTACTCGGTAGGTGAAAGAAGAGCGAATTCTCTTGATTCATCGAGTCTTCAAGAATTTGAATCGTTACTTTGTTTAGGTCAATTTGCGCGACATTCTTTGCTGTAGATTTTTTTTGCATATTTGACCCGACTTAGTTTTTGATGCCACCTAAAGAGAAAGTAAATGAAAACTTTGAACTACTAATGGCCCAAAAATGGGGTTTGTCCACAAAAACCGAATTTAAACTTCTAAAGTGATAGCTCGAAATATCAACAATAAATCCATGGGATTTGTAAACATTCATTTCCTGGAGTGTTTCGATAATCAAGAAGTCGTAAAGGCTCTTTGGGTCAGAAAGATTATTTGCACTTTGATCTAAAAGGTAATCCATACTTCCTTTGTTATAAAAAAGTCCAACTATTAAATTTTGGGATTCGATTTCGATCGGACCAAACAAAACTCTTGGTTCAAAAAGTGAGCTACTTGGAATTAAGAAACGGGTCGCCAAGGACTTATCTTTAAGAATATTTTCTAATTTGCAGCTAAGCTTTGTCTGGTAGTTTGATAGGTCAAAACTTTCAGACGAAGCAGTAGTCATCGGCTGTTGTGGAAGTTTGGTATCCAATTCTCACCCTCGTGCCTAAATCATTAAATGATCTTGCATCTCATATCAGATCAAGGTTCTAACTAGCTGTAAAACTGAACCTTTTCTTACTTGTTTATCGGTATTCAATAGCTTTATTATTAAGTATCAAAGGAATTAAAATGGCTCAGAAACAAAATATTCTCATTGTGGATGATTTTGAAACGGCACGTATCTTTCTAAAAGAAACCCTTGAAAACCTTGGCTTTAATTCAATTTATCAAGCGAAACAAGTCTCTGATGCTGTCGAAGTCTTAGAGGCCCAGAAAAACAAAGATGAACCCATAACTCTTATTTTTGCAGACTGGTGTTTGCCTGGTGAAACGGGATTGGACCTTTTAAAACATATTCGTGACAAAGAGGGGGCTGAGAACGTAAAGTACATTATGGTGACGTCTCAAAGAGAGAAAGAAAATGTGGCTGAAGCGATGAAGGCTGGATGTGACCTCTACATCAAAAAGCCGTTTACAGAGTCCAATATTAAAGAATCTTTAGTGGAATTAAACCTTTTGAATTAGCGGTCTATGAGCGAAGCAAGAGTCGACTTAAACAAACTAAATTTGTCTGTCATTGAAACTTTTCGTGGTTACTTCGGGATTGAGGTGCAGTCTGGAGAGCCAGTTTGCTCGGAGGCACCGAACTTTCAGCCAGTGGTTTTAGGTTATCTCGATATGCTGAATGGTGGTGAGTCTAAATATGAACTCGTGGTTGGCTTTGACCAGGATACAATATTTAAAGTCTTGGAAAAAAGTTATGGCGTTCCCCTCTTCGAACTGAATGAAATGGTTTTTGATGGCGTTGCTGAAATTACCAATGCCATCTATGGGATACTCAAAGAAAAGTTGCGCCCAGCTGATGGCAAATATGATTTGAGTTTGCCCCAATCAAAGAATATGGCACTCGATATGGCAAAGCTCGACGATGCGAGTAAGGCTTCCCTTGTCAATTATTCAACAAAGTTTGGTCCTTTTATTGTAGGAGTTTTACCACCGGGGTATGTGACTCAGCAATAGTGGAAAGCGAACTCTGCCTTCCAAAGTAAATCCAGGCAAATTTTCGGTATCAATAAAGTAGGTAAAGTCCGTATGTAATTAAAAAAGGGTAAACTTTTAGTCTACCCTTTTTATTCTATCTATATTTCATTCTGCGCAATCCGCTGGATGGGATTAGACCATAGGATTAGAAGCGTAGGTTTGGCCAAGAGCAGAATTGTTGAACGGCTCGTTGATGCGAGTGCGGTTGAGAGCTTCGCCATATACAGGAGCATTGTAAAGGTTGTATTGACCCCAAGAGTGTGCCATTGGGCTAAGCGTTTGTCCGTAAAAAGGTACCGTCTGCTGACCAGCCCAAGGAGCTACGAAAGAAGCCGGATTCATCCCGTGTGCGCTAATAGTTGGAGTCATGGCAGGGGTACCGAATACACCAGAGAAAGGAGTTGTAAAGTAATTGGCTGTGTAGGCTGGGTTCATAGAAGGCATGTAGCCATATCCAAATCCATATTGAGGGCCAGTCATTCTGTAGTCATAAGAAGGAGTAGCGTATCGAGCGTCAATTCCGTTGAATCCGAGTCTATAGTCATAAGAAGGGATTTGGTGTGTACTTAGTCCGAATCCATACATCCCTTGAAAAGGAACTTGATTGAAGTTTTGTCCCCAAACACCCGTCATTGGGTTTTGATTCATTGCTGAAAAGCGAACGTGGTTTAAAGCATCGATCGTTTGAGCAATTCTGTCGCTGAGAATTTGCAATTTTTGAGCATCGACTGTTAATGTTTTTTCCATTGTATCCTCCGATGGATTGGTTTGTGCGTTGGACGCATTCGTATTTATTTCTTTGTTTAATGTCTTCTTTTTGCGTAGGGATTTAGTTTTTTTCTCGTTCACTGAACAGTTCCCTTGTGCTCACTGGGTTGTTTTGGAATTTCAATTTCAAGAATTCCATTGACTACTTGAGAACGAATTTCTGCAGTCGCCGCGTCGATTGGAAGTACAATACTTCTATGAAAAGGACCATTTCTCATTTCAAATCGAATGGGCGTAAAACCGTTTTCTACTGAGCGAGATTTCTTTGAGCCACTAATGGTTAAAAGATTACCGCGAACGCTAACATCAATATCTTCTTTAGAGACACCGGCAACATCAAAAGTCAGTAATATGTTATTTTCTGACTCCCAAATGTTCATTGTAGGAACCCAAGGCATTGCTGGCTGAAGAGCTACCGTTTGCTGAAGCGTATTAACGAGTAGGTCGATCTTTTTATCAAGTTCAAGCTCAAGGCTAGCGGAAGTATTTTGAGAGTTCATTGCTGGCATGGCTGGACTTTGGTGGCCTGTTACAGTTTGGTAGAGTCTTTCGATTTGTTGGATTGTATTTTCAAGGTTCACGGGACCTCCTCTAAAAAAAAATTATGGTTGCTATAAGAGTTGATAAAGAGGATTCATCAAAACTTCATAGAGTGAAAGTTAGGAATTTGTCAGATGAAAAACCTAGACTCATTTGTGACATTTGTTAGTGGTCCATGCGTTAAAAGCCAGTACTAAGGCCATTTTCAGAAGGATGGTTCTTCCTTCAAGTCAAACTTGCAGCGTCAATGTTTGTTTAAAAAATAATCAATAGATTCTTTGTGGCACGACCTTGGTATGTGAAGGGTTTATCGAGATTGTTACTTTATCTCTTTCATCTTCGAAAAATTGTTTGGTCAAAGCCTGTGAAACTGATTCAATAGGTTTATGGCAAAAACAAATGTGATCTCACCTTTCAGTCTCGAAGGTATTGGTGAAATCGAGCTCAATGACGAAAGTGATTTAGAATCCTTACTTAGCGAATCGACTCTGTGTTTTAAAAAGGAAAGTATTCCGCTTCATCGTCGAATTGAAATCCTTCAAACTCTCCTGAATCGCCTAAAGCCACTAAAAAATGAGATTGCTTTACTGGCTTCAAAAGAAGGAGGAAAACCCCTAAAGGACTCTCTTGTAGAATTTGAAAGGGGCTTGAATGGCATTCAACTTGCCATAGAAAGTTGTCAGACCCTCAGTGGTGAAGAAATTTCTATGGGTTTAAATGCGTCGTCCTCTGGCAGAAGGGCCTTTACAATTCGCAAAGCCATAGGGCCCGTAGCCTCTATTTCTGCTTTTAATCATCCTTTTAACCTAGCAATTCATCAGATTATTCCAGCGGTTATTACAGGTTGTCCTGTTCTTTTTAAACCCGACCTAAGAACTCCCCTTTCGGGACAAAAATTGATAAAAGAACTCTATGAATCTGGGCTGCCCGAAGTTTGGTGTCGGCAGTTAAATCTTGAAAATCACTTAGCAGAAAAGTTAGCCCAAGATTCTAGAATTCAATACCTTAATTTTATCGGATCGGCCCGAGTGGGTTGGAATTTGAGATCTTTAATAGCACCGGGAACCCGTTTAACTCTCGAGCATGGCGGAGTTGCTCCAATTATTATAGATAAAGGTTATGATTTAAGCACCCTTGTCTCTGCAGTTTTGAAGGCTGCCTTTTATCACGCTGGACTGGCTCCCAAGGTACGTAGCCGTGTGCAGGATGCCTTTATTCGAGACGATGTGCAAATTATATGTGCGACTATTGCCTTTGGTATGGGTATAGACAAGTCGTAGTCAGCTTGAAGAACTCATTAATCAATTGTCCCAATCGATGAATCACTTGCAAGTTGGAGATCCCGAAAAAGAAGAAACAGATATCGGCCCAATGATTGCTCCTAAAGAATTAGACCGAATGGATGATTGGATTGCGGAGGCTGTTGATAAGGGGGCGAAGTTACTTGTCGGTGGACAAAGGCTGAATAAAACCTGTTATTCACCAAGCCTTATTCTAAATGTCTCACCCTCAAGTCGTCTTGCAACTGAAGAGGTTTTTGGACCAGTCCTATCTATTTATCCCTATGAGCAAGTAGAAGAAGCCGTCAACGAAATTAATAGACTCCCCTTTTCATTTCAGAGTTCTATTTTTACGGACTCACTCGATAACGCATGGAGTGCGATTGAAAAAATTCAAGCTGGGACGGTTTTAGTTAATGATCATACGGCATTTCGTGTCGATTGGATGCCCTTTGCTGGTAAGAAGCGCTCCGGTCTCGGTACCGGTGGAATAAAATATACAATGAAAGACATGACTGAAGAAAAACTCCTGATTTTTAAATCACCTGAGATTCGGCTTTAGAGGGTTGGTTCGATGAGAAAAGAATTTTTACTGCTTTTTATTGGATATATCATTTTTATGGCGATTGTGTTGCCCTTTTATCGTCATATAATTTGGTCAACAGTGTTTGTAGGTCCTATTCTTCTTTTGGGTACCTATGATTACTTGCAAAAGCACGACACGATACGGAGGAACTTTCCATTTTTGGGAAGGTTTCGCTCTTGGCTGTTGGCAATTCGACCTGAGATTCAACAGTATTTTATCGAGAGTAATTCGAGTGGTCGACCCTACTCGAGAGAAGAAAGAGAAACAGTTTACGCTCGTTCCAAAAATGTTCTTGATACTCTTCCCTTTGGTACACAAAAGGATGTTTATGAAGTCGGATATGAATGGATCAATCACTCATTTCTGCCGACCAATTTACATCCAGAAGATATTCGTGTGGTCATAGGTGGGCCAGATTGTAGACAGCCTTACTCCGCCTCCATACTCAATATTTCTGCTATGAGCTATGGTTCTTTGTCTTCAAACGCCGTACTCGCATTGAACGGAGGGGCGAAAGATGGGAACTTCGCACACTGTACAGGGGAAGGCTCAATCAGTAAATATCACAAAGAGAATGGCGGAGATTTAATTTGGCAGATTGGAACGGGCTATTTTGGTTGCAGAACCCCCGAAGGTAATTTTAATCCTGAGACTTTTAAAGAGCGCGCCACTCTGGATCAAGTTAAGATGATTGAAATAAAAATC
>JAUHWN010000213.1 GCA_030424665.1 Bdellovibrionia bacterium
TCTAAGATTCTCTTCGATGATTGCCAGGCACTCTTTAGTTGCCCATTCTTGTGCTCATAGATGGCCTTGACCTTATAAGCACGCTCATTAAAAGGTCGTCTTTCTACGATTTTTTGCGCCCTTTTGTAGCTACTCTCCAAATCGCCTTTTTGAAAAAGACGCTCGATTAATGCCTGCCCCAGGTTTTCCCACATCTTAGTTCGCGAGTGATCTAAGTCCCACATTCCAAGAATCGTTTCGAAGTCTTTGTCCTTGTCCGTAAAGTAGAGCCACTTTAGTGCTGCTTCATAAGAAAGGGGACGAGCCGAATCCAAACCGAGACTCACTAGTCTTCTGAGCTGTTTTAAGGCTTCTTCTTTTTTTCCGGTATTCAAGAAGTTAAGACTTTCTAAGTAATACTTGATTTCAGAGCTTTCCTCGAGCTGCTTAAGCTTGGCTAATTCAGAAGGAACATTTTCTGAACACTCCGTCGTTCGCAAATAACTCAAAAGAATATTTTGATCATTGAGGTAATCCCATTGATCTTTAAAGAGTTGACTGAAATGCTGACACGAAGAACGATAATCAACCGAACAGCCTTTTAAATTCGCTTCCGAGCAATACCAAGCAGCCAGGCTCAACCTCGCATCTCCCCTAAGGTTTTCGACAGAGGATTCAAAAGCTATTTGAGCCATTTCCTTCTGCCCCTTTTTAAATAAAGTCTTAGTCCTATAACTACTAGTAAACTCGCCCAAGCTCTCTGCCCGAGGAAGACTTTCAAGGAGGTCTTCAACCTCTGAAAAGTAATAGGACGTGAAAAAATGACGTATCGCCCAGACTTTTATGAAGGACTGACTCTCAAGAATTTTTTCTTTTAACTGACTCGTTACACTCTTCCACTTACCATCCATCCAATGGCCGACGAGTTCACTTAAAAAACAACTTTGAGATTTATCATCAACCTTACAAACCTTTTCGAGGTATCGATCTGACAAACTCGGACTATCACTGAGACTAAATGCCTTTGCTAGGTAAGCGAGTGCACTTTCTTCTCCTGACCAGAGCATAAAGTCCGCTTCGCGCCCTAGACAGTCCTCGTCTACGGCTCCAGCCGCGTAGAGCGTCATAGCTACTTCTAACCGCCCCTCGGCTTGATCCCATTCGGGCAAATTCTGATCAACGATTTCACACAAAGAAGTATTACCCGAAGGCACATGATCGAGAGTCAGATAGTTCTTATACTTATTGAAAAGAAAAGGTACGAACAAGCAAACAATGAAGAGGGCAAAAGAAAGGTAGGCACTATTAGCCAACTTCTTTTCCCAAGCAGATGGCGAATCTAAAAAGTGGGTTCGATCCGAAACAACAATAGTATCCGCAATACGATCATGAAGAGGGCGTCTTAACTTGTCCCTAAATGCGCCTAGAAGTGGTAAACCCAATACTGCCATTTCACCCAATATTCCTATTGACCGCAAAACTGACTGGGAGAGTCTTAACTGAGAATTCTCTTCGGGACAAATCACCCTCAACCCCATAATTTTCTTTCCTGGAGTAGCTCCAAACAAATATGGGATGACAGCGAAATACAAAATAAAAACTATAGCTAAGGTAATCACACCAAGTGCAATGTAAAAACTGGCTTGTTCTTCAAAGTGAAATAAATAAGCTCGCAATGATTCTCTGTGAAAGGGAGCGAACACAATATTCACCAACGGAAATAAGAACAATAAATCAATAAGAAAAGCTGTTAGACGATCAAAAGGAGCCGCCAACTTATGGGCCGATTTTTGAAACGCTCGTCTATCTTTACGCTTGGACGTATTTGGCGCAAAAGGATCCTCTAATACCATAGCTATGTATCGGTATTTTGGCCTCGTATGATTAGGAAGTTGGGTCCAGAAGAAGGCTCGGGAGTCAGTCCCATAGAGCCTTCTGGACTATAGAAAATGAGTCGAACTAGTTGGCAGCGACTTCACTTTTGATGTTAAAAACTTTCATTGAAATCAATCGGCCTGAGTCATCAACCTTGAAGTGAACTTGCCCGACTCGACTGAGGTCAGAAGAAATCAAGTTAAAGATTTCTACACCCTTTTCTCCAGTCGAAGGAAGAGCTTGAACACTCTCGAAATCGACAGGTAGAAGAGTTTTGTAAGACTGTATAAAAGACTTTCTATCGTTGATATACTTTGGACGATCACCATTACCTTGAGCATCTGAAAACTCTAACTGAGCAAGTTTACCGGACTCAAGTCGAACAGCGTACTTTCCTTCTAGAAGACCAAAAGTTAAATTATCAAGATCCGTCGGTCGAGAGCCAACACTTGCGGCTTTTCGAACTCTAGAAGTGACTAGTTCTCTATTTAGTTGAAACTTCATCTTCTTAATCGATATCTCAGCAGGCGAAACACTTGCGATTCCTCGAGTCTGTTTAACATCACTTGACGCCAATGAAAGGGATGAGGCTTCGTTTTTATCAAAAACCTTGTGATTAACTATTAATGATAATGCCAGTACAAAGAACAGGGCTGAACCCGCTAGAATCTTTAAAATACTGTTCGCTTGTGATCCAAGTATAGAAGTGATTGATCTCATAAAGCCTCCGTACCCTTTAACATATGCGAGGATCGTGCCGTCGTAGGCTTCAATATAGGCCGAGATAGCTGTCAATCTATTGGTCGTCTGTCAATGCTGATCGAACAATTAAGGTCACTGTCTCATAATGATACAGATATCCAAACTGAGACTTATAAGTACTAAAACATGTTCTTTTGAGACAATACAGATTACTGGAAGCAGAAATTTTCAAAACTAATTAGAAGTTCCTAAACTCTTTCAGTGCAGCCTCTATAAACGTGTCCTTAGCCTGCCTCTCGAGCTCGAGATCGTAATAAATTATCTTTTCTGGCCTGACCCCTTCGCTCTCAAGGTCAACGCCTTTGGGGCTAAAATAGCTAGCAATAGGGATATTGAGAACGTAGCCAGGACCTAATCGAAAAAGCTCCTCCCTGCGAGCGACTAAAACACTCCCTGAGGTCGGCTGTCCCATAATTTTGGTTTGTGCTCTTTCTTTTAATCCCTCGGCAAATATCTCCGAAACCGAAGCCGTTGCCGAGTCGACTAGAATAATGAGAGGCCCTCGATAGCAAGGATAGCCATCGAAACTGACCAACTTTATCTCTTGATACTGATCAAGAGCATCCAACTGACTGTAGCCATCAAGAGTATCTGGAAAATAACCCTCGGGTCGAAGATCGATTCTTCGCGGTTGAATAATCGACCCAAGACTTCGTGGCTTACAGTAGAAACTCGAAGCGGCTCTCAACATCGCCGCAAAATTCCCTCCGTAGTTTTGCCTTAAATCGACAATAACTTTCGATCGATTCTGTAACTGACGAGCGATGCTCTTCCAATAATCTGACTCGAAGAGTCCCTTGCCTTGGTAACGTCCTTCAAAACTTGGAATCTTTAATACAGCGACTTCCGGACGCTCTGTAAAGGTGTGGAGTTTTGGCCGATTATCTATTTGAAATTGAGCTCCATCGACTTGTAAGTCGAATTGCTCTTTACCCGATCGAACGGTAAAAAGGCCGGGCGATCTTACATCCGAAGTAAATTGCAATTCGTAGCCGTCTTTACCTACAATCTCATCACCTTCTTTGAGCTTAGAAGTCGCTGCAGGCGAAGATTCAATAATTTCGCTAACAATAAAATGGCCATCCACGAGGCGAACTCGAATTCCGGTATCAGTAACTCGGTGGAAGAGAATTTCGTTTGATTCAACAGGAGGCGAAAGATAGAGGTGAGAGACTCCAAGACCACCAAAATAAAAGTTAACGTCCTTTACCAGGGCGTTCAAAAGAGATTTTTTGTCGAAAAACACTCCATCATTTTGTTCTGATTGCAGGTAGCAGTTTTTTATCCAGGCATTAAATTCCCTATCGACTTGAAAGTAAGAGTCTTCCACACTTTCACAGATATGCTTAAAAAGATCGGGGTATGAGGAGTTGAGGCTAATTAGATAAGATGAGCCAAGTGATAAAATAAAGAGTAATAAACCGAGGAAATATCTCAAAGCTGTGCCCCAAAAAAAAAGAATCGGCACTCATGCCGATTCTTTTAATTTATCAATATTCTTTAAGGCTGTTAAGCAACCTTTTTTCTTCGCGCAACTGCAGGATCAATATTGTATTGCTTAACTTTTCTGTAAAGCGTTGCTCGACCAATGCCAAGTGCTTTAGCAGCTTCAGTTAAATTCCCACGGAATGCTAAAATAGCATTTTCAATCGCTCGCGCCTCAAGTTGATTTATTGATTCAACGTGGCTTCGAGCATCCGCAGATTGCTCATTTGATCCTTGATTTCCAGGGAACTGAATTACTTTTCCACCTTCGCCAACAGTGCTTGCACCAAAAGCTAAAGCTGGAACTTCATTTCCTTGTCCACTTTTCTCACGCCATTGAGCCGTTGAGAAAACCTCAACGTTAGCACCAATTTGCTGCCCAAACTGCTGAGCTTTGTGGACTGTTACTGGATCGTCAGAAACGACAATAAAAGTTGAACGTACCATTACCAGACCTCCAAAAGATTCCAAGAGTCGATTTGTTTCTTTCTGTGACTCACAAGATATCTATCGGTGCATCATTCCGAGAATTTGAGCCCTTTTTTGTCATTTTTGCATCGAAATGAGCTAAGTAACTAATATCACATGATAATTTTTGATACATTTTTTTGGTGCCAAGGCTTCTCGGAGGCCTAATTTCTCCTAGAAGCCATCAAAATGATATTTTGCTTGCGACGAACTTCGATTCAGATGTCGTGACCTTAAACATCAGTCCGCGTTGACGAAACTGATATAGGCCCACTCGTTATCGCTAGAAGACTGACTAAGAACCCCAATCACAGTCCCCGATTGTCGATGAATCGCAACACCACCAGAAGCACCGGGTACCGTATCGCAAGGACCTACGAACAAACCTTGTTGGGACAAGGATTGAACTCTACCAGTGAAAGGATTATCGACAAGGACTGGCCATTGACTCTT
>JAUHWN010000214.1 GCA_030424665.1 Bdellovibrionia bacterium
GGGCCCCTGAATTGACCTTATTCGTCGTTGATATTAGTGTTTGATCGAAACCAAAAGTGAAAATCAATTGATTCTAAACCGGGGTTCCTCCCCATTGCCGTAAAGGAAGTTTCAATGTCGAAAGCTCAATCCAATGAGTTAAAAGTAGGAAGCAAGTCCTACACTTATTTTCCGCTAAAGCAGGCAGGCGATCTCAGCAAAATGCCAAAATCTCTCAAAGTTTTAATGGAAAACCTTCTCAGGCACCACGATGGTGAAGTGGTTACTCAAGAAGATATCGATGCCTTGGCCGCATGGACCAAGACAGGAACCATCCAGCGTGAAATCTCTTACTTTCCAGCTCGCGTTCTTATGCAGGATTTCACTGGTGTACCAGGCGTTGTCGATTTAGCAGCTATGCGTGATGCCATGGCCGACTTGGGCGAAGACCCTGAAAAAATTAATCCTCTTTCTCCAGTTGATCTCGTGATCGATCACTCAGTAATGGTTGATTATGCCGGTACAGCAGACTCTTTTAAAAAGAATGTTGATGTCGAAATGGAACGCAACCAAGAGCGCTATGAGTTCCTCAAATGGGGACAGGGCGCTTTTAAAAACTTTCGCGTGGTTCCTCCAGGCACGGGAATTTGTCACCAAGTAAACCTCGAATACCTCGGACAAACCGTTTTTACTAAAGATGAAGGTGGTAAAACCTACGCCTACCCAGATACTCTTGTGGGTACAGACTCACACACGACAATGATTAATGCTCTTTCGATCCTAGGATGGGGCGTGGGCGGAATTGAGGCCGAGGCCGCTATGCTTGGCCAGCCAATTTCAATGCTCGTTCCGGACGTTGTTGGCTTTAAACTCAAAGGAAAACTCAAAGAAGGAATCACTTCTACCGACTTGGTATTAACGATTACTCAAATGCTTCGCGCCCACGGTGTGGTTGGAAAGTTTGTTGAGTTCTTTGGCCCTGGTTTGACGGGGATGAGTCTTGAAACACGTGCCACAATTTCTAATATGGCTCCAGAGTACGGTGCTACTTGTGGTTATTTCCCAACCGATGAAGAAACGCTTCGTTATTTAAAATTTACGGGCCGCTCGGCAGACCAAGTCGCTCTTGTAGAGTCCTATTCTAAGGAGCAGGGTTTTTGGAATAACGAGGGCGACGAGCCTCGCTTTACGGATGTTCTTGAACTTGATTTATCAACAGTTGAGCCCTCTTTGGCAGGTCCGAAGCGCCCGCAAGATCGTATCCTGATGAAAGATATGAAAACGGCTTTTGAATCCACTCTCAAAAATGAAGGTGGACGCACAGCTAAAGCCAGTTCCGATGTTTCTGGAAAAGACTTCAAGCTTGAAGATGGAAATATTGTGATAGCCGCGATTACAAGCTGTACGAATACATCGAATCCAATGGTTCTTTTGGGAGCAGGGCTTGTCGCACGCAAAGCTCGCCAAAAGGGACTCAACGTAAAACCTTGGGTAAAGACGTCTTTAGCTCCCGGGTCTCAAGTAGTTACTGACTACTTGGACGCTGCAGGTTTAACGGCTGATCTCGATGCCCTTGGCTTCAATCTCGTTGGTTACGGTTGCACAACCTGTATTGGTAATTCAGGTCCGATTGCTCCTGAACTTGCTGAAGCCGTAGAAAAAGAAAACCTAGTGGTGACTTCGGTTCTCTCTGGAAACAGAAACTTTGAAGGTCGAATTTCTCCCCACGTGCGAGCTAATTACTTGGCCTCACCACCCTTGGTTGTTGCTTACGCCATTGCGGGGACGACCCATATTGATTTAACGACTGAAGCTCTCGGGAAAGATTCTTCTGGAAGCGATGTTTTCTTAAAAGACATTTGGCCTTCAGAGTCTGAGATACGTTCGGCTCTTGAAAAATCTCTCACTCCAGAAATGTTTGCGCAAAGATACAGCGATGTTTTTGCCGGACCCAAAGAGTGGCAAGATATTGCAACCAGCGGTGGTAAGCAGTACACCTGGCAAGGTAAGTCGACCTACATCAAAAAGCCGAGTTTCTTTGATGGCATGACGAAAAACCCAGAGCCGCTCAAAGATATTGAGGGTGCTCGGGTACTTGCACTTTTGGGTGATAGTATTACTACCGATCACATTTCTCCTGCGGGAGCTATCAAGGCAGATAGTCCAGCCGGAGAATGGTTGAAGTCCAATGGAGTTGAGAAGAAAGACTTTAACTCCTTTGGTTCACGTCGTGGTAACCACGAAGTCATGGTTCGCGGAACTTTCGGAAACATTCGTATTAAGAACGAAATGGTCGGTGGGAAGTCTGGTGGATTTACTCAACTTATGCCAGATGGTGCAGAGACAACGATTTTTGAGGCGGCCGAGCAATATCGCGCGCAGAACATTCCGTTAGTCGTCGTCGCCGGGAAAGAATACGGTACAGGGTCTTCCAGAGACTGGGCGGCTAAGGGGACGGATCTTTTAGGTGTTAAGGCTGTGATTGCAGAAAGCTATGAGCGTATTCATAGATCAAACCTTATCGGTATGGGTGTCATTCCTCTCGAATTTCCAGAGGGAATGAGTCGCAAAACTCTTAAACTTGATGGGTCTGAGGAATTTACGATTAAGAATCTAGATGGTTCCCTCGCGCCAAAAGGAACACTTTCTGTCGACATCAAATACAAAGATGGGAAGACTGAAACCGTAAACCTTAACGTTCGCGTAGATACGGCTAAAGAGCTTGAGTACGTAAAAAATGGCGGTATTTTACAAACCGTTATTCGCAGACTCGCCAAAGAAGGCTAGATTCGACTGAGTCCTCATAGTTGGGGCTTGTATTAAAAATGATTAATTAAAGGTCAGGGAGTCCCTGGCCTTTTTTTGTATGAGATTAATGCTTAGAAGAGGGATTTTTTGATGCAGTCAAAAGTTCCAGAACAGTTGCTCTCTTCGAATCTTTTTAGTTTTTTATCGTGGTCGAGGTAGTAGCTCAAAAAGCTTTCTTCGTATTTTTTGCCTTTAACCATCTTAAGAGCTTTATCGATGGCCTTTCGAGCCTTTTTTAAGTGGCCCCGCTCAAAAGCTATTTCTGAACGGGCAAAGTAAAGAAAATCTGGGTACTGTACATCGGTTTTAAGTTCTAGGGATTGATTGCTGAGAGATTCAATGAAATCGAGATCAATTGAAACACCGTTGCGATAGAGGTCGAGGAGGTCTCGAGCTACATAGGTAAGAGCATCCTTTTGGCCCTTAAAGTTTTTTGCCAAGTTCTTGGTAAATTCAATTAAATCTGCTTCGACTTCTTTTTTTGCCTTTTGTGAATCCTTGTAGCCCAAAAAGGTTTCACTCGCCTTCAGTAGATTGGAGGCCGCCCGAAAGTAGTCAGAAACTATGAGATATTGACCGGGGAAGTTTGAAACGTTGGTTTTAACAAACTCATAGTATTCATTAAGTGCTTTTAGGGACTTCTTTCCTGGAACCGAATACTTTGGTTTCATTTCATTACGCTTAAAAAGATAGGCCTCTTTTTTAGAACTCTTTTTTTTAAGTTCCTCTAAATTGAGCTTGCCATCGAGGAGCATTTTAACAATCTCTGGAAACTCTCCAACGGGGTAAGTGGGGTTCCCTCGCCAGACGAGGAGGTCGTTTTGAAAAACAAAGGCCATGGGCAGAGCAGGGATCTGCAACTGCTCGTGGGTTCCCTCGTCGGACCGTTTGTACATGCCGTAAAAATAGTCTTTGTGCTTGATCCCTATTTTCTTTTTGCTCAAGTGTTCGGTGATCAATGATTTTTCCTCATCACTGAGGGCGATGACTCGAATTTTGGCATGATCCTTAGCAAATTTTATAATCATAGGAGTTGATTCGGCACAGGGAGCACACCATGTGGCCCAATAATACATGATTGTGATTTCGGTTTTCTTTTTAAAATCGAATTGATGGGAATCATCGAGCCAATCTATCGATTGCGGAAGACTTTGTTTTTTAAAAAGTTCCTGTGCGTGGGAAGGTTCGAATTTTAAAAGACTAAAAAATAAGAGGAGAATTAAAATTTTCAATGGATTCTCACCTTTGTTTCAATTGTTTATTTTTTAACTGGCATCAAAGAGGTCGTTGTCACTTCTTTTTCGCTTATAATATTGTAGATTTCCATGATGGGCCCATCTTTTTTATAAGCTTTTTTTAAAATGTGATCATCGAGCGCTGGATAAATTTTAAGGGCTCCTAGTGATGGAGATCCTTTAAAAACTCCCTTGGCATAGAGGCGTTCATCAATAACTCGCCATTGAAGCTCAGGATCGAGGCCTTCAATCTGAGTTTCTGTATTGTGGACCATTTTTAAAATACAACCCACATGGGATCGGAGTCGATCCTGTTCCATCTGTCCTGGGTCCTCTAAGAAAATGGCAAAACTTTTTTTGCACTCTTCATTGAGTGGTTTGATAGCGGCGGCGACACGATCGAGGGCTCCAGAAATTTCGTGATAGGGACCTTTATTTTCAATATAAACGACATGGAAGGGGCCGACATTTTCGATACTGACATCGACAGATTTAAATCCGCCCAGATAAATAAAGATGTAGGCAATAACGCTGAAAGCCAGTAGTAAAAAGAAGCCGATAACATATTTAAACATTAAAGCTCCCTCCCAAAGAAAGCTGTGTCTGTAATTTACCTAAAATATTGTGACTAAGCCTCAATCCACTTAAGAGAACAGCCCATAGATGGAGTTTGCTTAAAAGAAATTTCTTTGCCTTGAAGAACTTCGGTCATAGCGGTTTTCAATTCTTCATTGCTGACATTTTCAGGTTCCTTCCAATTGTCATCCAATCGTCCTCGGTAAACTAACTTTAAATCCGAGTCATAGCCAAAAAAGTCCGGAGTGCATACAGCACCGAAGTCTTTAGCGACAGATTGGTCTTCGTCGTAACAATAGGGAAAGGGGAAGTTCATCTCAGAAGCCAATTCCCTCATTTTATCAAAAGAATCATCGGGGTAGCGACTGACATCGTTTGATGAGATTG
>JAUHWN010000058.1 GCA_030424665.1 Bdellovibrionia bacterium
CAACACATTCCTTTGGAGCAACTTGCCGAAATAAAGGTAGTCACTGGCCCCGCTTCTATTCAGTCAGAAAACGGGCGACTTAGAAGCCTTGTGCTTCTCAATGTCCAGGGAAGAGACACCATTGGCTTTGTCAACGAAGCGAGAAAGGCAGTACAAGAAAAAATTCAGTTGCCAAAAGGTTATTCGATCGCTTGGGCGGGCCAATATGAAAATCAAAACCGAGCTAACAATCGACTGCTAATGCTTATCCCTTTAGCCCTATTTATAAATATGATTATTATCTTTTTAGCAACGAAAAACTGGTTCCAGAGTCTCGTTGTTTTTAGTGCCGTTCCAATTGCCTTTTCTGGTGGACTCATCCTATTGTGGATTGGAGGGTTTAATACCTCCGTGGCCGTTTGGGTTGGATTTATCGCACTTTTCGGTATTTCGGTCGATGATGGAATAGTCATGATGACTTATCTCAAAGAAGAATTTAAAAAACTAAAACCAAAGAATGTAACAGAACTCAACTCAGTCGTTATCAATGCAGGAAAAAGAAGGATCAGACCCCTCGTAATGACGACTACAACTACAGTTATGGCGTTAATGCCGGTGATGTGGTCAACTTCAAATGGCAGTGAAGTAATGAAACCTATGGCCATTCCCACACTCGGTGGGATGTTAGTGGCATCCATCAGTCTTTTTGTAGTGCCTGTGGTGTTTTCATTTTTAGAAGAATATAAATTAAAAAAGGAGAATAAAATATGAAAAACTTATCCCTACTTATTGCTTGTTTGCTTTTGGGCTTTACTGGTTTCGCTAAAGATCGGAAGGCGGTTTCGGAGAGTCTTAAAGGAGAACTCATTGAAGTTCTCAAAAAAAATGAACAGTTACATCAAGCTTTTTTCGATTATGAAGAACAAAAATCAAAAATACCTAAAATCGCAAATCAGTTACGAAACTCGATCGAAAAAATATCAGACCCGGAAATTAAAAACCTCCTAAATTTTTCTCAAGAAAAATTGAAAGAAATGACAGCGGACTCCTCAAAGTCCGAAAACAACCAGCGGTACCACCTCGTTTCAATGGCTTTAATACATATTCTGGACAGCTATAATCTAGGCAGCTCCTATAACGCTTATTCATGTCCCATGGTAAAAAAGAAATGGATACAGAACTCAAAGAAAATGGCTAAGGTCCATAACCCTTACGCTCCAGAAATGCCCCATTGCGGCTCACAAGACTCTAAGTATTAAAATCTATATAGAGTTTAGAACTGGGTAAAGGCATCCTTGAAATAGACTCTGGAAGAGTATTTTCTCCAGAGTCCTACTCCTGTGTTGACCCGCTCTACCCTTTTGTTTCTGTATTCTCTTTTTTCTCTAAGACTTTGACCTTGCAGTCCGCTCCCAGAGAAAGGGAGTAAACAAAGTGATCGACATTGCCTTCACGAAGGACCGAGACTTGATATTTATTGGTAGCGAGCATCTTAACTTGCCCTATACCACCATTATCTAAAAATTTATAGTTTTCACTTAAATCATGTAAAATGGCTTCGATGTGCATTTTTGATTGATGCAAATTAGACTTTGGCGAACAGGCCTTTGCCGACTGAATTCCCACCACTGAACCAATAGTAACTACAAAAACCCAACCAACTATTAAAAAAAATACCGTGCGCAAACACATACCTTTTCTCCTCAAGGCTTTTTATAACCATTCTTTAACGAAAAACCTTTTTACTCACATTAGCGAACCATTGTTTTCATTTCAACAGATATGCTAATATCCTTATTTGAAATAAGTAATCATTTAAACAAGATAATATTACCCTCTTAAATACTTATCTTACCATTAAAGTATTAATTGGTTCAGGGAGATTCAATTGACACGATTTTTGTATTTTGGCCTCGCCTATTATATTATCACCTTCACTTTGTCCAATTGCACCGAAAAACCTAATGATAATTCACTAGCAAAAATTAAATCGCAAAAGGTGATCAAAGTGGGTACCACCGGAGACTACAAACCCTTTACCTATAAAGGCTCCGAGGATAGCGAATATATCGGAATCGATATTGACCTCATGAGGCTTCTAGCTAAAAAACTTGGGGTCGAGCTTCAGATTGTTGAGACATCATGGCCCAGCCTCATGGAAGACTTTAATTCTAAAAAGTTTGATATCGCTCTTAGCGGAATCACACAAACCAAAGAACGAGAACTCCTCGCTGATTTTTCGGTCCCCTATTTTCAAGGTGGAAAAATCCCCTTTGGTCGCTGCAAAGACAGCAAAAAATTCTCGAACATGGAGAACTTAGATCACCCCTCGGTAAAGTTTATTGTCAATCCAGGTGGTACTAACGAGTCTTTCACCAGACAGTTCGTAAAAAAGGCGAAAATCATTGTCCATCGTGATAATAAGTCCGTCTTTGATGAAATCATATCTGGAAATGCCGACGCCATGATTTCTGACGCTATCGAAGTGGATGTCTTAACCAAAAAGCACAAAGGTGTTCTATGCAAATTTAGTGACCAACCCTTCGCTGACTCAGTCCATAACATCGCAATCCTGCTTCCAAAAAGCAAAGAGCTAAAACGTATTGTCGATAATTGGCTGCGAGATTTAAAGAGAACTGGGGACCTTAAAAGTATTCTATCTAAGAACACTGACCATTTCAGTAAGTAAGCCCACAAAATTTCTGCCACATGTGTTTTTCCATATCTCTAGTTGAAGTTTACAACAACTTGATTTCTACTATGACAAATCTCATTTTATCCTGAACTAGATTTAA
Organism: Bdellovibrionia bacterium; assembly: GCA_030424665.1. Taxonomy (GTDB): domain Bacteria; phylum Bdellovibrionota; class Bdellovibrionia; order Bdellovibrionales; family JAGQZY01; genus JAUHWN01. Next base: position 2,775 of record JAUHWN010000058.1, read on the forward strand.
GAACCGACCAAAAGAGGAAAAGTAGAATTATGTCTGTTTGGAAACTCGATCGATATCTTAGGCTTTCACTCCTACCAATCGCCATCTCAGTTGTTGCTCTGATAAGCCACCAAGGGCTCGGACAATCCAAAAACTCAAACAAGGAAACATCAATGAAAATCACAGCTGTAAGCATTTCAGGATCTAACGCCTCAATGGGGCCCCACGAAGTCAAAAGTGAAAAAACAACGGATGTTACGAAACATCCAAAAGAATTGGACGATCTACTTGATAATACGAAAATCAATGGTGTTGTGACATTGCGGGAACTCCTACAAATTCACATTGATGATAACAAAGAAGAAATGCAAAAAGTGAGAGACGCTCACAAAATTGACAATATGAGGCTATCTGTCGGCGGAAGAGTTTACAGTTTCAACGTCTATTTCAAGGATCACTCCCCATTTAAAACGGGGGACACACGTTACTGGCAGATATCGGGTGAGGGGTATAACCGATTTCTCAAGCTCCACGAAAAAGAAGGAACCGTTGAGAAGTGGCCAGGAGACCTCAACCCTGCTAGGATCGAACGGCCTCGGCCAAAAAAACTTGAAGAAGATTGACAGTAAAATCGAGCCCATGGTGAACTTTTAGGGTTACTAAAACGACGAAAACACCAAGGAGGGTGTCATGTTCGCCGGACTAAGCACATACAGTTTAAAAGGTCGTTTTCAACAATTCCTGACTCCAGCACAAGACCTTTTGGTTGCAAGGCGAATTAGCCCAAATCAGATTACACTAGTTACCTTTTTCTTCAGCATTCTTACAACATCCACTCTATTTTTGCTGCCGCCATCAAGCCCTTTTGCATTATTACTCTTTCTCGCATTTTTTATACGAATGGCACTCAACGCTCTTGACGGTATGATTGCAAGGAAAACTCAATCTAGTAGTAAAAAGGGTGCTTTTCTCAACGAGGTCACAGACTATCTTTGTGACGCCTACCTGGTCTTTACCCTCGCAATTTATACATCAGAGGCCGCACCTCTTTGGATCGCCTTTGGATTCCTAATAGTAACGAGTGAGTTTATTTCGTCACTAATTGATTCTAACTCTCCTAAATATAAATCCGTTACAGGACCCATGAGCAAAAGTGACCGCACCATCTTCTTTTCAATTTGTATCATCGCTGACCTAATGCCCCAAGAAACACTTTGGCTGGAATCCGCACTGTGGACGGGGTGTTTATTGGCGCTTCTGACATGCTACAACAGAATTACTTTGGTGGTAAGATCCTGTGACTGAAACGATCTTTTACGTATTTGCCGCTACAACCATCGGTACAATCGCCGTAGAGGTAAAACATCATCTCAACTCAACTTCAGAAACCCTAAAAAATAGGCTCCGAGTCCGCTCCTGGTGGATCATGATTCTCATTTGCCTAGTTACTTTCTATTCGGGCCCACTTGTAGTTCAATTCTTTACAACAAGCCTTATTACCTGGGGGACCTATGAAATTCTATCGGCCGAATCCATTTCTAAAAAACTCCCATGGCTTATTCCGACGAGTTTAGTGGCTTTCTATCTGCAAGATCTAATTATTTTAAAAATTCTAAGTCTTCCTATTGTGGCGGGGTTGAGTTTACTATTCTTCTTTTTGTCACGGGTCGCATACATGAATAAGAAAGCTCGTATCTCACTATTAGCTCTTTATCTGATTAGTTCCCTCTCAACTCTTTCAGGGTTTAATCTAATCGCTATACTTGGTCCCGTTGGATACACAGACTTACTTATACTTTTCTTTCTTATTGTAGGACTCAATGATGTCTTTCAGTACGTTTCAGGAAAAATCTTCGGTAAAAGAAAATTAGCTCCATTAATCAGCCCCGCAAAAACAATGGAGGGAGCACTCGGAGGAATTTTATTAAGTTCAATCTCAGTATTTGGTTTTGCCTTGATCAACCACTTTGAAAATCTATTTAGTTTTGCACTGTTAGGCGCTCTTATCTCCGTAGCAGGAATCGCAGGAGACCTTCATTTTTCATTCTTTAAGCGTCTTTGGGGTCTTAAAAATTCTGGGTCCGGAATTCCTGGGCACGGTGGAATCTTAGATCGAATTGACAGTCTCTCCTTAGCAAGCCCCGTTTTTATTATTTTAGTCACCCTACACGGAGAATACAATGAACTGGCAAACTGGATTTTTTAAGTCTTTTGATGGAATTCCGATCCACTTCCGACATACAGTTCACAAGCAAAGTTGTGAAACCACTATCATCCATCTCCACAGGGGCCACGAACATTCAGAACGAATTATTCCCTTTGCTGAGTCTTTAGCTCTCAGCAACACAAGGCACTTTGCATTTGATTTGCGAGGTCACGGCCTATCTGGAGGCCCCAAGGCATGGGCTAAAAACTTTCAAGTTTGGGTAAAAGACCTCAATGAATTTGTAAAATACCTGAAGTCCGAACACAAAGTTAAGAGTGAGTCCATAATCATTGTTGCTAATAGTGTAGGAGCAGTAACGGCGGCAAGCTGGATCCTTCGTTACAACCCTCAAATCGCAGGGTGTGTTTTTGGAGCTCCAGCATTTTCAATTAAACTCTACGTCCCCCTAGCCCATTTCGCTCTTAAATGTTTAATGAAATTTACAGAAAAGGGGTTTGTCACAAGCTATGTCAAATCCTCCATGCTCACAAACTCTCAATCCGAAGCTCAAGCCTATGATTCTGACCCAATGATCAGTAAAAAAATTGGTGTTAATGTTTTAGTTACTCTCTTAGATGAAGCGAAATGGATTCTCTCTAGAGCACAGGACTTTGAAACTCCGGTTTTAATTCTTAGTGCGAGCAAAGATTTCGTTGTAAAGTCAAAACCTCAAAAATTGTTTTTTGAACGAGTTAGCAGCCCTATCAAGAGATTTGTCTCGTTACCCAAATCGAAACATGCCGTCTTCCATGAAGAAAATAAATCTGAGATAGCACAATTGTGTAGAAACTTTATCTCAGAAATCACCTACACTCAATCGCGATCAAAAGCGCTGGCGGTGATACCATCTGCCCGGTCTCACACAGTCGACGAGTATTTTAAATTTGCAAAACCTCCTGGAATCTTAAAGCGCATGAAGTATCTCTTTTCAAGGGTTCTTATGAATAGCATTGGCCGATGGAGTCGTGGCATGAATTTGGGACTCGAGTCCGGCTTTAACTCTGGGGACTCACTTGATTATGTATACGCCAACACTATCGAGGGAAAAAACCCAATCGGAAAACTCATCGATCGATTTTACCTCAATTCACTGGGTTGGAAAGAGGTTAGAAAACGTAAGCACCAGTTAACCGAAGATATACTTCAAGCACTCAATGAAATCAGAAATCGAGGAGACCAACCCATAGTACTCGATATCGCCTGTGGACAGGCGCGATACCTCGTTGATGCTCTTAAGGAATTTAAAGACCCTGTCACAATTCATCTCAATGACAGAAGCGAAAACTGTGTTGAAATAGCAGAAAGACGACTCAAAGAGTCCCTTGACCTCTCTGAGAGCCGTATAACACGAAGTCATTTCGATATATTTAGACCTGAAGAAATTGGACAAATCAACATAAGTCCCAACTTGATCATTGCTTCGGGGGTCATTGAACTCTACCCCGAAAACGCCCACGTGCAGAACTGCTTCCAAATCCTTTTTGAAAAGGCGGCACCGGATGCTCAATTTATCTACACAGGACAACCTTGGCATCCCCAACTGGAGCTCATCGCAAGAACTCTCAATAATGGAGACGGCCGACGCTGGATTATGAGGCGTCGAATTCAGTCGGAACTCGATGAAATCGTAGAGTATTCTGGATTTAATAAAATTGAAACCCACCCTAACGACTCGGGTATTTTCACCGTGTCAAAGGCAGTAAAGTCATCTCATATGGAGGATCAGCATGGACATTGAAAATGAACGGGAACAGCTTAGAGAACTGCAAAGAAAATTTGAAAGCGCTGTATTAAAAAACGAAATTGAACAAATGAAAGATAACATCCATCCAGACTTCTCATACGTATCTTTTATGGATCGCTCATTTTCTAACTTTGATTCGTTTTCAAAAAGGTGGAAGCAAACCCACTCCGAAATGATTGGCCCCGGAAAGTTCGAGGTAAATCTCAATCCAGAGCCCACTTTTTTTTACGACGATATAGCTGTAGCCCACGGAAACTCCGACAATTTATTAGTTGATAAAAAAGGTCGAAATTTTAATTTCACTTCAAATTGGACTGTGATTTTCAAAAAAGATGATGAGGGATGGAAAGTCATTCGCGCCCACAATAGTACCGATCCCTTTTCGAACCCCATGTTACAAAAAATCTTTCAAATCAAGACTCTTATATTTTGTCTATTGAGTCTCGCTGTCGGAATTGCCTTGGGGCTTTTACTTTGATTATCGCACTAAAAGCCCTATCTAGTCTCATTACCCTGGGGATATCTATATCTATGATTCGCGGATACGGACGAAAGCGTTTTCAAAGAAAATACTCTAAAGATCGGTCACCAGCCGTTTCGCTGAAATTAATGGGGCCAATTAGTAAATTTCTTTTCATCTTTAACTTTTCTATGACTCTTTTATCTCTTTGGGTTAAATCGCATCTTTTTCTTTTTTTTCACGATAGTATTGTGCTCATGTGTTTTGGACTCACCATCTGTACTACGGGTTGGTACTTTTTAAAAAAGGCTTTTTCGGACTTGGGAGAAAATTATTCTCCAATTTTTGATGCTTACCTACCAAAGCAATTGGTGACTTCTGGGCTCTATTCAAAGATTAGACACCCCATTTATCTATTTAATCTCTTTATTAGTTTTGGCCTTGCAATAATGAGTGGCTCCGGTTGGGTATTACTCGGCGCTCTTATTAGTTTTGTTCTTCTAATGATAGGAATCGAGAGGGAGGAACAGTATCTCACAAAGGCTTACGGAGAGTATAAGGCCTATAGCCAGTCGTCCTGGAAGCTTATACCATATATATATTAGTACTGATAAACCGATAAAAATTTCAACTTGGTTCTGCCAAAACCTTAAATCAACTCATTCAGTTGATCACTCGCTCACCATCAAAAATTATTTTCTAAAACCATTCGAATATTGTCTTTAAAAGGATCTCCTAGATCTAAGTTTCGAGGACCGAACATCAAAGACCTTTCAAGTGTATCACTTGTTTCTCCAAGGTAAGCTCTCACTACCAAGGTTCTAATCCACCAACTACTGATATCTTCTCGAGTTCTACTTCTCTCGATTTGATCAGACAGTAACTGCGTGTACTCGAGAAAAACCTCTAGAACTCCCTCAAAAGGCCTTAAAAATTCAACCAGAGAGGTCTGGTATCGGTTAGTAAAAAACCAATTGCTTAGTACCAGAAGAGTTCGAAAATAGTTGTGATTAACTTTATAGCCGGGAATATTATTAAATGACGCTATCTCTTCAGACACTTTAACTTTAAGCTCACTCATTAATCTCGAAAAGCTTTCTTTTAGGTTTTCAGGTGTCGAATCAAATCCTCTAGAGTCCCCAAGGTTAAAGTATCTATTATGAACGACTTTGTTGATTAGAAAAAAAACATCACCGGAGAGATCCGGTAAATTAGAAATAATCCAAGAACTATCTTCACTATAAATGGCCTTCTGCATGACCGCCTGAAGCAATGTACTCCTAAACTCCTCACTTTGACTATACTGGATGTCCATATCCAGGTGTATATACTCTGAATAGCCTTCTAATAGAATTTCCTTTATCGATTCACTCGAGTCGAAATCCTTTTGCCCCATAATATAGACAATAGCTGCTAAAGTGAATTTCTCGTCTGTGTCAACAGCACCTTTAAATAACTCTCTAACCACATCGATGAGCCTAGAATCAGGACCTAAAATTGCATTTTGAATCCGGTCAGCAGCAAAATCAAATTTCCCAAGAAACCGATTAATTTGATTAAATTCAAACTTAACGGCCCTTAGATCCACTCCCTTTTGCGACAAAATATCTAGAAGTAACTTAATTCCCCAAAAAGGAGATTCAATTCCTTCGTCAACAGTCAATTTTAAGCTTTGAATCTCTCCATTTATCTCTGCTCCTCCAAGACTTACAATGACACGATTTTCGGGCCTTGGGTTACTAGGGTCCATCAACTCAAACTTAACGTCGTTTCCTCCATGTCTTCTTGCTTTTCTCGAAATTTTTAATACAGCAGTACCAATCTGATAGACTTCGACTCTCACTTTAGAGGAGGTTGTTACAAAACCCAACATATCGCGAGCTACGTCTTGACCATCAATGGCAACGTAGCCGGGAGAACTACCGTGAGTCGACAGAATTTCATCGAATGTACTTTGACAGCTCTTTCCTCGCTCTACTGGAATCAAGTCCTGGGCTAATAATAAGCTCGGTATGATTATTAATAAAAATGTGTACGGGAGAGTAAATATTAATTTCACTGTCTCCCCTCTAATTCGGACCGATAAAAATCTTTTGTTTGGTTATGATAGGTTTCTAAGAACTGATTGAACTCATAGATCTTGCCACCGTCATAGCTGTCGACTGGAGGCGGAGAATTTTCGATCCATCGATAGACCTGAAATTGACCTGACTCTCTCTGCTGAGCCTCTGCCCTCTCAATCCCTTCACCAAGGGATTGAATTCCTTCCACTTCTTTTTCAACCGTCGATCGATAGTAGTTTTCGATTTCAAGACTGAGCCAACTCGGCGGTGTAAAAACCATTCGTGGACGTTCTGCCTGATAGAGATAATATCTTTTAGCATCTTCAAAGATATTTCTTCTTCTAATAGGCACCGGCATATTTTTACGATCACGACGGTTTTTGTATTGGTCTCTCTCTCCAATATCGCCACCATAGGGCTTTCGAACATAATAGTACAGTCTTTCGAGAGGGGCATAGTAGCGCAAAATTCGCGAGGCAGACCCCAGTTCGTATTCGAAAAAAGATCGATGGAGTAGGTTTTCACGGTATACAAAACGATCTTTATTAATCAATCTAAGGATTTCCTCGTCTTCACCGTCAACAAAAAGAAGGCTATTAAAATGAAGGTTTTGCTCAATTATTTGATCGATACAGGCCCTAAAACTAGAAGGCTCCTCTGCACAGGATGTCTCTTCAAACACTGGAGAGTTAAAGCTTAAAGACGTTTCACCCAATTTAATAAGTGTAGCCTTGAAACGCCTCCAGTCTCTGATAAACCAAGAGAATGAAGCAAATTTAAACCACGCTCTTCCATCTTTATTGGCGAGAAATTCATAAGAATCAAAAACACTTCTTCTAAACGAAGAAAACTGCTCATTAAATGATATATCCTTGACCTCTAATTCGACTCCTCCATCAAACTCGAACTCCTCAATACTCTGGGGGATGTGAATCTCTCTTCTTGTAAAACCAGGAATCGGAAAGTTTTCTGAAAGAAGAAACTCCCTCAAGCGCAAAAGAACTAGGGGTTTACTATAAACATAGTTTGACTGTGGATTAGCATGCAATTGCTCAATGATCCCGGAAATATGGGAGTCGTAGCCCTGAATACCTGAATAATTTTGTGCATTCGGAAAAAGTGCGTCTCGCAGTTCGCTTTCTGATTTTCCACTAATACGGTGTTGCCGCAAAGTCCGGTGAACATTTCTCAAGAATTCAGACTCTGCCTTGACCAACTCTTTTTGCGTTTCAAACTCTAGGTGACTAAACATCGATGTACAAAGGCTGACCTCTGAATCCCATTTGATCACGTGACTGAGGTAATTTTGCACTTCTTGTTCAGTCCCTTGAAGCTGCTGTTCAATTCTTTCATTAAATTGCAAATAGGCCTCTTCACCTTTATAACGTCGCAAATAACTTGCCGTGACCCTTGAGAGACGCTTAATCTGCTTAAATCGTCTCGTAAAATCCACCCTCATGCGCTCTAAAAATTCATCCAGGTTATAAGCTGAAGCCAAGTATTCTCGTCCTGGCAACCAATATAAAGACGTTGCTGTCATAAAAGCCGGATGTATCCCAACCGCTCTAATGGGATGGGCGTTTGTAGAGTCCTGTATATTTCCGGGAAGACCAGCAAAGGCATAGTCGGTGATCTCCCAAACGTTACTTTTTAATGGATTAGCGCGCCCCTGGCTCAAAAAACTATTCGCTCTACAAATTGGTAAATCACTGTGTCCATCGGAACAAAGAGCTCGTCCGTGATAACGGCAGTTTCCTAAGAACTCTTCGTAGTTTTCATTGCCGCTAAACTGACTTTGCAAAAAATTGAATCCCAATTGGAGACTTCTAAAACCTGGTCTAAGAAGTTTATCGATCATCAATTGAAAATATCGATGGGGCTCTACCTGATAAATATCAAAAAGACCGAAAAAGAGTGAGTAGTAAAACACCATCTCTAGTTCGTAATATTCAACCCCCAGACTCGTTCCCGTTCCGAAGTCAAACCAAGGAGCGTACTGACCATCAAAGAACACGTTAATGATATCCTTGATATCAATGGTCACTACTCCTCGACCAAACTGATAGGTTCTGATGCTAAAGTCTTCATCTGCAAGGTAATACATCATAAGCATCATATTCGGAAAACTCACATAGAAATTGATATTTCTCGGAATTGCCTCTAGATCATCCATAATTTCTCTAATTGGAGAACTCGAGATGAGATCGGTTAAGTGCTCCGAAAAGTAGTTTCTGTAAGCAGCTTTTAGTGAATTGAGTTCTGAAATGTAGCGATTCCATCGCGGACTCATCTGATCGGCTTGATCGAGCGCTCGTTTTAAAATTTTCTTGCGACTAGGTGAGTCCTCTTGATTTTCTGCGCGATTTAAAAAATACTGAGCAAGCTGCCGACTCGATCTGAGCGAAAGTGCTAGTAATTTTAATTTTGAGAAACTGTGAATTTGCGCAGCCAAATCCTCTTTAAGGATTCCTAGGGATAAGAAATTTAGCAAATTCTGCTTGGCGCTATCACTGAGAGTATTCAGTGATATTTTTTCAAGAATGATGCTTGTAAAAACTGATGGCTGCTGACTCTGGTCTGTAAGCCCCAGAACCTCAAGATGGCGTGACGAATTAATTTGATTGGAGCTCAATACTCTATCAAAGTCATCTAGCTCTTCTCCACTTTCGCTGTGCGAACGTTCTATTCCTTCCTGAACCTGACTTATGAACTCACGATTCTCTTTTAATTCAGAATCCATGAGTTTAGAAAGCCAAAGATTAAATATCTGACTCCTTTGCGGGCTGTCACTATCATCTAAGAAATCAGTTACGCCGAAATCTCGAAGATAGCTAATCAAGACTTCTGACGATTCACCAGATGACTCTAATATCAAGGACAACGTCTGAAGATGCTTTTGTCTCAATCCATCAGAAAGCGGACTCTGCAAAAGCTCTCGGGCCCGCCTAAGATAAATGAGATCGGTTTGCTCAGTTTCTTGAGCGATATGGAGCGAATAAGTCAAAAACATTAAATTATAGTATTCACTTAGATCTTGTCGACTTGGGATATAGGTGTGCATAAACCCAAGTGTTTGCGGAATAGTTCTAAAAAACGATAAGTTAAGGCACTGACTGATTTCGCCATCTTCATTCCAATGGCAATCTTGAATAATATAGTTCAAGTATTCTTGCAGGTCTGTGCGCTGCTCTTCATTGAGTCCCTCAAAATTCTCGATCTGAAGAACTTTTGTAAAGGCCCGTCCAAGCCATGTGAAATAGGATCTGAACTGATCCTCCTGGGCTTTAGCTTCTTCTCCAGGAAAACCTAAGCGATTTATTTCTGTCAAAATAGGATCAATTATGAGTTGAAAAATTTGTTGGGTTTCAAGAGATTCGAGCTCTTCAATTGAAGTCTCAATGAGAGCATGAGTCTCTGGTCCCTCATCACCAAGGGTTGAGTCAGGAGCCGTTTCGAGAACTCCTGGACCAGAGTGATTTTGAATAGGGGGTGCTTTTGAACCATCGCAGGCCACCATAAAGATAGCTAATAAGAGGCTAAAAGCGAGAAAGACAGACTTCACGATTAAAGCCCACCTTCTGAACAGTTCCCTTCACTTTGAAAAAATCCCCTGGTTTCTCGGCCATGGAATTCACGCATCCGGTCGCGGTAGGCATCGATGTCTTCTTGCCCTAGGTACGAAAACTGACCTCGTCGGTCTCTAGAGATCGTTGAGCGATCCAAAGTGTATTGTAGCTGAATCCCTTCAGAGTCACGATCGGCTTCCGTCGCCCGTTGAGCTGCCTCGCTCAGATTATTGAGAGCATCTTCATAGATTTTTACGTATTTTTTATACTCACATCGCACAAGCTCTTTAGCAAGAGGCTCTATTTCAAAGATGAAGAATCCTAGGTTCTTTTGGTTTCTGTAGTAGGTATAAGGCTGATGAAGGGAATCTTTAGTCCACTCCGCGTTCGTTGAATTGTCAAAAATTAATTTATAGATTGGCTTCAAATAAGACCACGGCTGGGTCCAATCATCACGGTCAATATAAAGATTTCGAATCGAAATTTCATTATACATCTCGTCCTTACCCATGAGCTGAAGGTACTCTTCATCCTCTGGGTAAATATTCAGCATTCGAGCCGAATCCTTAACGTGTTCCACAATGTCATCACCTGTGACATTGATCTCTCTTTCTTGGGTTTGACATTGTCGCCAACTCACATAGCCTAAATCGACTTCTTCTGGCTCGACAACCTCTTCATCCACGGCTGGAACCACCAAAGTACTCTCACTGGCACCGGTCCCAGGATGATGGTCGGCTTGAGGAACTCTCGTACTACAATGAAGTGCCTTTTTACCTTTGAGCAGTAAGAGTTCTACGAGTACCTTGTTGTACTCCTTTACATAATTGCCGGGAGCCGAGCGAGTAAACCAGTTCGCTTTTGCGTCGCCAACACCACTTAAAGATTCCATTGCTTGACGCAAAAACTCGTTTAATGTCGGAGTATAAGAAACTCGTGTCGATTTTTCTTCAGTATAGGAGTTTCCTAGGGTTCTCAGGTCACTAATGGGAGTAATAACCATCTCCGGAGCAATTCCTCTCTCGGGATGGATTAAGTAATTCTTGAGACGAAAATGAATATCAACGTTTGAATAATTAAAAACGACCCTACGGCTTCCACCTTCTGTGCTAACAATAATACGATCTAAGCCCGAATAGGGTCTGGTTCCAGAAGCCCTATGAATAATAGGGAGTTCACTATCAGGAATTAAAAAGCTCGAGTTCAACACCTCGATAAGACTTCTTTCTCCCTGTCCATTTCCAAACTCTATTAATGAAGACAATAAGTCATCGTTTGATCCCTGAGATAAAGTCTGCAAAACATCTGAAAATCTCGCTTCGGGGCCAAACTGGTTGATAATTCGCATCCAGTAATAAATTTTACTTAGATAGTTCTTTTCTCGCTCTATCAGAACTCTTTGTCGAGCTCTCTCAACACCGTGAACACCTTTAATACATTTTCCGAAGGTCGTATGCCAGTCAACTGAGTAGGCCCAAAACCTTCGAACCATATCTTCTTTTTCGCTCAAAAAGGATTCTAGGTCACAAATCTCTCGATGAATTTCACTACTCGGGTTATCACAGTTAAGTTGGGTCGAGTCAGAAATTCCATTTGTCGCCTTGAGTACTTCAAAGAGTGAGCGAACAAAAGACAAATTCGGTAAAATTTCGTTGCGCACCTTGTGTAAGAGTTCTCCCATTCCTTTTAAATGCTTCAAAGGATAACTGAGAAGTCCGTCATTGGTATGAAGAGACATAGGCCCCAAAAAAGTGCTCTGAGTGACATCTTTAAAGCTTAGATCGTACTTAGCCTGGGGAAGTGTTCCAACTTCTGCGAGCCATTCCTCGGAAAACATTTTCTTATCAGAGACAGCATTGAGTTCGGAACATGCTTTTCGCATTTCTGAATATTGTGCTTTTCTTAAGTGGGATTCATTATTGTCGATCTCTATGCCGAGATATCGTATATCTTCCTGTAGGTATTTCCCCATCACTGTGCGCATAAAATCAAATTCATTATTATTCGATTGATCCGAAGAATGATTTTTGAATGTCGATGTCTTTATGGCGTAGTAGAATGTATAAATAAGTTGATGCTTTTTTAAAGGAATTCTATCGTTTACAAATACAAACCAAGGCGGAAAACCTCTATCAAAAAACGCATTGATAATAAGTTTCGTCGGAATTGTGAACCGATAGCCTCGAATATTAATATCGATATCGGGGATATCCTGATCTTCGAGCTGATAGGCAAGCATCATCATCTGCGGATACACGGCCATATACTTTACATTTTTTGAAACCGTCAAAAGTACTTTCTCGGTATCCTCGTACTCCTCGTGACTTCGAAGGTTCTGTGAAGCAAAGTTTCGAATCACTTCAATTCTCGAAATAAGGTCGCTCCACTGATTTGACAAATCCATGCTTTGCTCTATGACATAGATTGCTGTTCGTCTCGGGTCCATATCCTGTGTCTCGGCGTAAGCCTGAATCATGTACTCATTTGTAAGGAGTAGCATCTGAGCCAGCAATAATTTTGTGTATTTGTTAATATGGGCAATCATTCGAGTCGAGTCTTGGCGGGTATACTGGTATAATTGCGATGCATATTCAGAAGAAAATTCTTCTTTGATAAGACCATTTAAGATAAATAGGTATTCATCTGAATCTAAATGAAGATCCAAATCCAAGTTTCGAGACAATTCCATACCGTGATTGGTTTGAAATCGCTCGATGATTTGGCGCAAACTCTGGTCCATTAGATAGTTACTCGGACTAGGACCTGAGCTACCAGTTAGCTTTTCACTCAAAGTGCTCAAAAATTCGCCATTTAATGATTCACAATTAGATCCATCAGCACAATCGTAAAGGAAATGTTGAAAAGCATTTTGTAACAAGGCTCTTGCGGTATCACTATTGTAACTATCATCGAGTGAAAAAATACTTGCCCTCTGGTAAAACTGTTGAATCCTAGGGTCTTCTGGATTTTCTATGCCTTCACTGACAATCAAGTTTAATGCCTGCAGGTGTCGACTATAGAGCTCAGAATCGATCTGATCTGCCAGTCCCATTAATTCTTCAGACCTAATTACAAAAAGAGTTCTTAACTCTGTATCTAGGGAATGATTCTTCAAAATAAAAGACATCTGCAAATACTGATAGTACTCTACGGGGTCGTCGATATTTTTTGCCATTTCTTGGAGAATTGCCGCAGAGATTGAACTTCGATAGAAGTACCTGATGTTATGGCAATTATCCAATTTACTATCACACCACGAAAACAGAACCTCTCTATAATTCTCCAAAATAGAGGCCAGTCCCTCAGGGCGGCTTTCGGACTGCAAAACTAAAAGTAATGACTGATTAAAGATATTTAATAATTCAACGAGCTTTGCACTAGGAGGAGTTTCAACACCTTCAATAGACTCTCTATTTAAGACAATTGGATGGTAGACATTAACGATCGAATTAAAATGGTCCAATGGACTCGCCAAATCGCTCTGCATTTGTCGGATCGCTTCAATATCAACATCAACGAGACTTTGCTCTTGAACAATAGGATTCGTTTCTACTTCAATACGGGCCCTAGAGTTATCAACTCCCTCATGTTCATTTCTGGGCTTTGAATCGATCGTACAGCCTTGTAATACGAGACTGAATACTGGTAAAAGAATTAAGCGCTTCATCATCTTAACCCCCTACCTTTTTAGAAAATGGTCGAACACCTGAGGGAGCCACCATCCGTTGATTACGGTTGCAGTACTAAAAAGCATACTCAATCCTTTAACCGCTTCTTCGCAGGTTTCAGGGTGAGGTGGTGCCGAAGAGTACCTTTCGGATTCATAGTATTTTGCGTATTCAGCTTGTATTGAGCGAAAGAAAGTCGTCTGATGTTCTCTAAGTAAGGCAATACCCGGAGGCGCTAAAAATCCTTCAAATTCACTCTCACCTGCGCTCGAATTAATAAAGAAAGTGCTTAGCCCATTTCTAGTCCCACTCGGGCCATCCACACAATGGTTAAACACGACATTATACTTTTTCGCCAGAGACTGTCTTAAACCGTGGCTCGCAAGTGGGTCGTTAGGGTCATCTTCAAACTCGAGTTTGTAAGCTATAACAAATCCAGAGCTGTCACTTTCCCACTTAAAATCAGAAATCGGAGAGAGAATCATTCCTTCGGGAGCTCGCGGTAGAATTTTACCGCTAGGAAGGAGATATACCTCTGGAATAGAGGTTTCCCCACCCGTTCGGAAGTTGTAAAGAGTCGCTGTGAATTGTTTAACCCGGTTCTCGTCATCATCATTTTCTTGTTTGGCCAGACGAATCGCCACAAAGTCATAACTCGGGTTAAAACGAAAAACGGTCTGATCTCTTAAAATCTCTTGGTACTCATTAGGAACACGAAGAGAATCGTTACCCCACCTCATATTAGAGAGAAAGTAACCTAAAGAAAGAACCGACTGGCCAATCATGGTGTACTCATCTTCGCCATTTGATGCAAAGTCTAGGTTTTCCATTACAGCATCTCTAACAGTTTCCGTAAATTCATAGGGATATAGTGTATTGTAAGTAAATAAGGTCTGCGCAGAATGGTACTGAGATAGTGGCACCAACATTCCTCGATAGGTGATGTAAGGCGTCTGACCTGTTAGGTTAATCAAAGAAACATCTTTTAAAGGACGTACAGAGAGTGTTCTCCAGGTACCTTCAGCTCGAGATACATCCCAATCACCACCGAAGGCATAGGTGATATATCGATCGTCGTAGTCCATTTCTGTATAGTCTTTTCCCTGGAGGGTAACAAGGTCTCGATAGGTTCGAATTGCTAAAGCATTTACCTGACATGCTTCTTTCAGTCCTTGGTTTTCTTCCATTGAAAATAGGTTGCCGTAAAAGTTCTGAACATGACCAGGGACCTGTTCATCGTGACAAGCCTTAGAAAAATTCAACAGGTAATCTTTGTTCTTGCTGATTTCCTTAAACGCTGAGTCTCTGTACCTCCATCTCATGTCATCATAGAAAAGTCGAATCGCTCCGAGATTTCTTAGTGAATTGTGCCATAGGTAGGCCTCAGCTCTATGGGGGTTTCCTCCGCGCGTATTAGAAAAAGATATGAGCGTTGGAACTAAATTGTCTGTTAAATTTGATGCATAATTTTTAACGATACTCATGGCATCGGAGCCAATATCCCAACGCCGACATAGGGGGTCTGGTCCCCAACTAGCATCCATATCATTACATTGTGGCAAAAAGCCGTGATCGGGGGGAATTCTCGCCGTTGAGTCCAATTCTATATATTCCCACTGATCCGTTTGTGAATTATATTTTGGATACTTATTATGGTAGAGATACGCCAACATTTGAACGTCATAGGGACCGGGCTCTAAGTCCTCAGGAGTAAACATGACTTCGGTTTTTCCATTGGAATAACCCATAACAGTTGTGATGTTAGTGTAACCAGCTTCCTCCGATGCTTTGTCTTTTAATTCATTGAACACTGCAGATGGGAGTGTTCCTTCTTTAGGAAGTAAATTGGCCTTGAAGTTATGCCCTAAACCGAGAAAATGACCCATTTCGTGGATGAGAACGCCTTTAATGAGGGTTTTAGCAACGCCCCCTGGAGATTTGCCCGATTTAAATATTTGGTAACGCCAATCCAGCGCGACTTTATCAAAAGTTCTACTCAAATCTTGGATTGGAATATTTGAAAAATGAGCATATTGATTCTGTGCTTTTTCTAATAAGAATTGTGTTTGGTCATCTTGCGATAAACTTGAAAATTCTTCCTCACTAATACCAGAGAACATTCTTCGATAGTCTACCGATGATGGATCAATCTGCGGAAAATCTAAAATGTCGATGAGTCGGTTTCTTGACCAGTAGTCTTGGTTTTCACCGACAAGGTTTTGCGACACTAAGTCAAGCTCCGACAGTATACTCTGAGCGCTCTGCTCTACAAGGTTATCACGAGAAAATTCTTGCTCTTGCCCTTGAAGTTGTGCATATAAATCAGCATTACCTTCATTAGCAGCAAGCTCCTCGGCGTATGAAAGTATCGAAGTAAAGGAGTTCATTGAAAAGCTACTACTACCTCGTAAATACTCAACGAGTTGGGCTCGATCTCCTCGTGAGTGAGACCCATCGCTAAACGCCGGCGGAAGTGAAACGGCATCAGGAATCTGATAACTAAATGGATTTAGTTGAATTTCACGAGACAATCCTTCTGAGCCATCCATCGATAGCTGAGAAAGAAGACTTGTCGGAGTATAGGCCGTGACCATGTGATCTATCATTCCACCAAATACTGTGACCTGACCCCAGATAATCTCTCCATTAGTGACGTCTGGGTTGACCATGGCCACCCCTAAAGGTGATCCACCTCGAGAGGAGATTCTCTTATCATCGACAAAGGTGATTGTGCTTCGTCTCAGATCAAATGATCGCTCAGGAGTTTCATCAGACACTTTGAAATATTCATGGGTGTGTTCAGAGCCGGGGCTATGTGCCTCTGTCAATGCTCTATTCCAATCGTCGACTATTTCGTAGCCAATACTCTTATATTCTTCTGGGAATCCATAAAGATATACAGTGTGTTGTTTCGATAGGTCCCAGTGGGATACATAGTAAAGAGTTTCATTTTCTTCGGTCTTCTGACTGAGCTTAAAGACAGGGTTAATATATCTAGAGTTTTCCGTATGATAATAGCGTCGCTCAAAATTAGAATTTGTCTCGAACTCTAAAAAGTTAATTCTGAATCGCGCTTGATTCTCCGAGCCAAATCGAGCTCCAGATACGTGTACCGTAAATCCCAAGAATCCATCTTGTTTATCGAAGTCTATATCATCGACGCTGAGAACTCGATAGGAGTCATACACACTGGCAAAGGCCCATTTTTCAAAACGAATACCCTCTAAATTGAGGCTCATATTTGGCCGAGCACTCCAATGGGATCGACTTGTATTGCGAATAGTTACATTTGTTTCCCTTCCTCTAGCATCTCTGCTTCTCTCTTCGTAGTAGTGAGCTGATATAGGAATCGTAACTGCAACGGGCCACTTATCTGGCTCGTTAATATAACTAGGGTCTACCAAGTGCCCCCGCAAGAATCGCTCAGAAATAGTCCACTTGATATTGCATCCATAAGCGGAGTTTAAGTTATGTACCGAAAGGGCTTCTGCGACGTAACCGGTTTCCATTTCTGAAGCCCAGCCACAAGCAAATTTTTTGTCAGAAGAGAAAAAGTCCTTCGAAAAGGCTTTTAAGGTAGGCGCTGGACTTTCTTCCGCCGGACGCTTAAAACTACACGCCGTAAAGATGAGACTGACAAGCAGAACACGAAGAGTAAAAAATGAGTATCTAACAATAAGCCTTTTCATACTGAACACATATTACAATTCCGTTGCCAAGAGAGCTAAATTATTAGCTTGTAATTACAGACACTTAGGAAGGCCACAATTATTGGCGAGCCAAGATAGGTGTTTATTTTTGAGACACTTTAGACCCTTTGAGGAACCTCTCGCCACAAAGATAGATGATGAAAAAAAATGAATATTCTAAATCGCTTGCTGGGATCTCTCTACGAGGGAGGAAAAGTAAACCTTTTGCGGCCCATCAAGACCTTTTATCGATGCATTGGAATCGCAATCAAAGAGCTTTTGTACCTCTGGAGCCAAACATTTATGAACCTCTTCAGAAATCACGAACTGAGCAGAGTAGGTTTTACAAAGCGACTCCAATCGCGAAGCTTTGTTAACAGGGTTTCCTATTATTGTATATTGCTTCCTATTTTTAGCACCGACCATTCCGATCATGACATTACCGTAGTGAGCCCCAATTCCAATCTCAATCGAGGGTAAACCGCTGGCTTCTATGTCGGCACTGACCTTCTCGACTTTGGCAAATAACTGAATTAAAGCTTCGGCTGTTTCTCGAACTTGTAATAGCACTTCGCCGCCCTGCTCGCTAAGAGTATAGGCAAGAACTCCATCACCAATAAACTTATCTAAAATAATATCATGAATCTCAAAATGTTGAGTCAGGCATTCATAGTAAGCATTCAGCCAACGGACTAAATCATCACCATTGAGTTTCCGAGATGTCTCAGTGAAGTTTCTCAAATCAATCATAAATACACAGGCTGTTCTCTGCTCAGTTTGATTCTCAATACTCTCTTCGTTAAGCACTTTTTCTGCCACCCGTGGAGAGACAAATTGAGTAAAACCTTGTAGCAAACGTTTTTTCTCTTTGATCGTTTGCGAGGACTGATTGAGAGCTTTACCCACCTCAAAAAGACCATCTAAATTATCGAGACACAAATCTCTCAATTTGTTTTTCTGTCCAAGTGACACAGCTTTTTGCCTAAGACGCTGAATAACAAATTCCTTTTTAAGAAAGTCAAAAAAGCTATAAAGTACAAACCAGCCAATCATCCACGCTGCGGCAATCAAGATATTTGTCACTCTTCGACTCGAGTCAATCCAGCTCGATCCCTGGTCCATAGCTTCAACAACCATTCCCGTAAAAAGCCCCATGCATATCAAGGGAGTCAAAAATCCAAGAATCAGGTGGTAGTACTCAGACATCCAGTGAGTAGAATTCGATATGCCGGACGCCCCCCTCTGCGCTCCATCAAAAGTTTCCACGACCATTAAATAATCATTGAGCTTTACGATAAGAGAATAAGTCGTAATAAGAATCGCTAAGAACATTAGCTTTAAAACGGGAGTATAAGGAGTTCCCGTTTCAGCCACTCTTTTAAGAAACTCCGGAAGAATAATAGCTACTAGAAATCCATAACCGATCGTGTACATAATATGAAACGGGAGATTTAATCTTAAAAAACTTCTTCTTACTCGGGACCTAACTTTTACTAAAACTAAACTACAAAGAAAATTGTAAAGAGCAATGAATATAAAAGCTCTTACATAGAAATCACAACCCTCCCAGAACCCATGGGACCTTAGAATAGGACAAACCATTGTCCCAAATTTCGACATGATTCCCGTGGCAAGTACACCAAGGGATAGTGATAATAAGCTGGTTAGTAGAAAAACTCTCACATTTCATTATCGGAAATAAAGACAAGTATCCTAAGAAAAGGTACCTGGCACAAGGTCATGTTTTAGGTTTAAAGATGACTCTAGAACCCAAATATTATCCCTCAATTAAGAGAACGCAAATTTAATCACCCCTCATACCCACTCTCTTGAGAGCAAATCGAATTTCTATTGAGAATTACCTTTAAAACCACTATAAGGATCGTCTACGAAGGATTAGACATGAAATTTTTGTGCCTACTAGTAATGACTCTTTTTCTTTTTCCCTTACAGGGAAAGGCTATGGGCCTATGTGAAATTCAGATACTGACACAACACAGTTTCTTCGTTGGAGTGAATGCTAATCCAGGTAGTCGACCGGTGGCATTTATCACGGGAGGTTCCGCTGGAATCGGAAAAGCTCTTGCCTTTGAATATGCTAAACGAGGCTATGACCTTAGCCTTTCGGCGCGAAGAGCTGATCAACTCGATGAAGTCGCTAGAGAAATTACAGAAATGTTTCCAGAGGCGTCTGTACTCGGAACTCGTGCCGACGTCAGATATGAAGACGAATTATTAGCTCAGTCGATTCTTACTAGAGCTTATTTAAATTCAGTAAACGTAGTTATTGCCAACGCCGGTGTAGCCGTTTCAGGAAACCTTTCCGAATTATCTGAAGAAGAATTTCGTTTCCAATTTGATGTGAATGTCTTTGGCTTAAGAAATACAATACGGGCAGTCCACGAAGACCTATTAGAAAATCGCGGAAAGGTCGGACTTATTGGGAGTGTCAACGGTATCGTAGCATTTCCAAACTCTGGCGCTTATAGCGCGAGTAAGGCTGCTGTTCGTGCGATGGCTGATTCCTGGCACGGCGAATATGCTCCTCATGGTGTGACTGTTACACATATTTTGCCAGGATTTACCGAAACCGAATTCAGACAACGAGAGTCCCATTTTCAAAACACAGAAGCTCGGGCAGAAAACGACCGCATTCCGACTTTCCTACGTCAGCCAGTTGCCGTAGCAGCACGAAAAATCGTTAATGCTATCGAGTCGGGAAGACGACAGAGAATCCTTACTTTCCATGGGAACTTTGGAGTCTTTTTAGAAAAGTACTTCCCTAGTCTCGCTGCATTTTTTAAAGTCAAAATTGAGGCGGCTCGCCTCAGAAGTATTGAACAAGACTCTTCTTTATAGGTCGATAGCGAGAAGATCGGCTATATCCTTAAGGGCTTTTTCTTCAGCATCATTGTACGCCCCATCGGCAATCAATGCTTTTCTTGCCACATTAATAAGGTCTCGCGACTTCGAATCGTCTCCAGAAAAAGTCTCTATTCGACTTTGAGCCCTTGCCAGACCATCATCGAAGTCAGACTCAAAGGCTTCAATTAATTCGAGATAGGCTTCGGAAAAGTCGTCTTCGGAAATTTCGTCGACAAAATCAAGAGCACTCAAGTACTCAATAAATCCGTTAACCTCTGCTCGAGTCACATGGCCATCGGCCGCACAAACCCAAGCATATACGGCAGCGGCTGCATTTACGAACTCATGGTGTTGACGCTCTTGATCTGTCATCGAATCCTCACTTTAGAGATTGTTTTCTAGGAAATCCTTTACCTTTTTATCGAGATTTGAAGTTCCTGGCTTGACCATCATTGTAAGCGCCCCTTTCTCGATCTTAAGTGTAAGTTCCTTGTCAGTAGACATCTTACAAACTACTTTCTTAATCTTCTTCTGAAACTCAGGAAGAACGATTTCTTTCATGTCTTTATCACCACACATAGCCTGCATTACTGAACGTGGCGAATCACAATAAGCTGCGGCACTTGTATTGGCTGCCATAAAAGGTTTTACGAGCCCTTCATCAATAACTACGGGTAAATCATACCCACATTTGTCTTTAAACCATTTTCCATAGCTCTGACTCGGATCATCCATGTACTGGTTCCAAGCTTTTAACTGCTTCTTTTCTTTAATACTGAGGGCTTGAGATTCAAAACTAAATCCGAGGGTCACGATTGTAAGAATTAAGAAATATTTCACTTTAGTCTCCACTGTAGTTAGAAAAAATTACTATCATACAAATGTGCCACTCGATTCAAATAGAATCAATACGATTAAAACTCGCTCAAAGTCGAGTTTTTCCATTTTGAACTCAGCATTTCAGATCTTCTCGATTTCAGTGGCGTAGCAATCAAAACTCATTAGTTCAGTTGGCAACCTATTTCCAGTCTAGAGTGAACTCGTCATGACCCATTTGTCTAGAGCATATCGTATGGTGATTCATATCCATTTCATTATTAACTGTAACCATATCTATAGTAAAAGTATCAAACTGATAGTCCTTTCTAAATTTTTCATAGAGAGAAATGCAATAGGACCTAAATGAGTCTCTATCGGAAAAGGCATAGTGGTTGTTGAAAACTAAATCGATCTTAATTGAAAAGTCCTTTGGCTCTAATATTTTCTCACCCTGCTTCAGTCGAACTTGAAAGATTCTGATATCCGACGGTTTCTTTGAATACTGATATACCCGCCAGTCCGAAAACGGCCAACTTTCGACTTCAAAAACTATACAGCCAGCCATCATCAAAACGAATACAATTGAGAAAATTCTTTCATATTGATTCACTGATCGCTCCCTTCAAAAATTTCTTCTTTAAGAAAGCAACAACTCTTACCCATCTATCCGCAAGACAAATCGGAAAGAAAAATAAAAAGACGAGGTACGAAAAACCATAATAGCTCAAAAAATCAATCTTCATCACAAAATAAATTGAAGTATGAAATAGAACTCCCGCAATTCCCAGTAAAAAATAGGGCCTAAAGAACAGAAACACGAGTAAAAAAGTCGACTCAAAGAGCATCGTCAGGATCGAGATAACTTGAGAAATGTGGTGTTGTTTAGAGAGCCAAAGTGCGAGCTCCGACCCGTCATAGATATAGGCGTCGAAAAAATAACTTTTCAAGGTGTAGCCGTCCATCCATTGAAGGCCACTGGTTTTTATTCTAACATATGAGGCCCCGAAGTATACAAATCCTAACATCAAAACAACCAAAAACATCGAGTGACTCGATATCTTTTCATTCAACAATTCTTTCGGACGTCTAAAGATATTAGAAATGCCCGATAACAAATTTATGCGCCTATCCATTGCGAGAATTAGTAGGATGAATACGACAGAGTTCTTCGAGTGATAAACATAGTTAGAGTCTGGACTCTTAGTAAGTCCTAATAAATGCCCATGAACATAGAAAAAGAGCCCACAACTAATGATTAACCAAAATCGAGTTTTCCAACCCACTACTACCATAAAAAATGATATGGCCATTAAAGCGTAAAAGATCTCTAAAGAATTCACTGAAATTCGCTCGACTCCCATGACCTCAAATAAGGGAATGGGGTGCCAAGAAGGAAAATTGCCATATTTTGACAAATTCTTTCCCCATTCAGCCAAGCTGATGTAGAGCAAACTGCTACAAAACAAAATGCGGAAAAGCTGAAGATCGAGAAGGCTAATAGAAGGGTCAGAAATGTCTAGAACTCTTCTCAAAGAAAGAGGTTTTTGTATTCCTAATTTTTTTAGAACCAAAGCCCTTTTCTTTCCCATAACCTTAAGGAAATTCTCTTTTGAGCTAAGAGGAATGTCAAATCACTATTCAATACTGCAGTGAAAGGCATTCAATGCCCTCAAACTATCAATTCGCATTCCTAGGCAGTTGAGTTTTCAATATTTCTAATAAATCTATAGAAAAAACAAGGAGTCCTAGCAATTGATACGTCTCATTCTAAAACACTATAAGACAATACGATTTAGTGAATAAGTTAAACACCTGTAAATCTCATTTTCAAACAAGGCAAATTCAACTCCTTTTAAGGCGGTCCCCACCTT
>JAUHWN010000059.1 GCA_030424665.1 Bdellovibrionia bacterium
TGTGACCTCCTGTTTTTTAACAAAAATCAAACAGAATGCTCGGCTTTAATCTAGGTTCGACCGATATTTAAATAATGAATTAAAGAGATGAAAGGGGTCTAGATGAAGCTGAACTACACTTTTAAGCAGATTGAAAAATCCGAGGCAGCCATTGAGTTTGCCAGTGCCAAGATAGAAAAGCTGACTAAGTTTTTCTTTAATGCGACAAAGGCACATGTAGTGTTTAGTATGCAAAGGCATCTGCACTTCACGGAGATCATATTGAGTGGACCTTCAGGAGTCGTTCAATCTGTTGCTTCAGCTGATAGCTTCCAGGCGTCGATCGAAAAAGCGGTCAATAAAATCAACCGACAACTCGCTCGAAGCCAGTCTAAAATGGCCAACCATAAACGTCCTCAGCAGTCGAAGACGGGGCGTCTGGCGCGTATGAAGGCGAATATGGAGTATGACCACCAGTGGCAGCCAGGGCGGCGTAGCTCAAAGGCAGCTTAGCTAGAATCATTAGAGAGCTTCTCATATTATATTTTCACTAATTATTTGACCTAGTTATGGGCATTTGCTACCGATTTGTGTTTGAACATAAATAGAAGGCAGGTGCTCGATGAATAATTATTTATTCACTAGTGAATCAGTGTCCGAGGGACATCCCGATAAAGTCGCTGATCAAGTCAGTGACGCTATTCTTGACGCGATCTTGGAGAAGGATCCCCAGGGACGTGTTGCAGCCGAAACCATGGTAACCACTGGAATGTGTGTTGTTGCCGGTGAAGTCACTACAAAAAGCCAGATCGAAACAAACTCAATCATTAGAAATACTCTTAAAAAAATTGGTTATGATCACCCCGAAAAAGGTCTCGATTATAACTCCTGTGCTGTGCTTACAGCCCTTGATCAACAGAGCCCTGATATCGCTATGGGTGTTGATTCCTCTTCTGATAAAGAGCAAGGAGCTGGTGATCAAGGTTTAATGTTTGGTTATGCCTGTAATGAAACTGAAGAGTTCATGCCTTTGAGTATCGATTTGTCACATAAGTTGGTTCGAGATTTAGCGACATTGAGGCACTCGAAAAAGCTTCCTTGGTTGCGTCCAGACAGTAAGAGTCAAGTAACCGTTGAATACGATAACGGAAAACTAAAAAGAATTGATGCTATCGTAATCTCCACTCAACATGATGCGGATATATCGCTTAAAGACATTCAAGAGGCGGTTCGGGAAGAACTCATTAACAAAACAATTCCAACTCAGTTGATCGATAACAAAACGAAGTTTCACATCAATCCGACGGGTCGATTTGTAGTTGGTGGCCCCCAGGGAGATTGCGGTCTTACGGGTCGAAAAATTATTGTAGATACCTATGGTGGACATGGTGCCCATGGTGGAGGAGCTTTCTCCGGAAAGGACCCTTCTAAGGTTGATCGTTCAGCGGCCTATGCCTCTCGTCACGTGGCAAAGAATATCGTAGCTGCTGGTCTCGCAGAGAAGTGCCTTGTTCAAGTGGCTTATGCGATTGGTGTTGCGGACCCAGTAAGTATTATGGTGAATGACTACGGTACGAGTAAGCATGGTCCTGATAAGTTGAGGGATGCTGTTCGCGAACTATGGAACTTGAAGCCAGCTGAAATTGTGAAGCGCTTCGACCTTCTTAAGCCCCGCTATAGTGCGACGGCAGCCTATGGGCACTTTGGTCGCTCTGAAGATAGCTTCACTTGGGAGAAAACGGACATGGTCGACGCTCTCAAGGGTTTCTTCTAAAGTATTCATAAAATTAAGAAATTTAAGGGGCTTAGGGCCCCTTTTTTTGTTTCTAAGCCGGGCGGGGCGGAGTTATTAAACATCTGGCCAACTCCACAGACATATTGCAATGTATGGCAAGCTGATCTACAACCTTCTTATGGCAAAGAAGCTAGCAACCACGATTTATATTACCGAAGAACAACAACTCGCTCTCAAAGAGCTCAATCGGCGGACCAAAGTTCCCATCGCTGAATTCATTCGAGAGGGAATTGATTTGGTTTTACACAAAAATAGCCATAAACTTCCGGGTCAAATGGAATTGCGTCCGCTGCCTGAAGGGCAGAGCCCAACTGATAAACCAGCAGAGTTATAATTAAATGGATTCTAAATTTATTCGAAACTTTTCGATCATCGCGCATATTGATCACGGTAAATCTTCACTCGCCGATGGCATGTTAACTTTTACGGGGGCCTTAAGCGATCGTGAAATGAAAGATCAATATCTTGATTCAATGGATATTGAAAGAGAGCGCGGTATTACGATTAAGGCACAAACCGTCCGACTCAATTATAAATCAAAAAAAGACGGTCAAACCTACCAGTTGAATTTGATTGATACTCCCGGGCACGTCGATTTTAGTTATGAAGTTTCTAGGTCGCTGCAAGCTTGTGAAGGAGCTTTGCTCGTGGTCGATGCGGCTCAAGGTGTTGAGGCGCAAACTTTGGCAAATGTTTATTTAGCATTAGATAATAATTTAGAAATCTTACCTGTGCTTAATAAAATTGATCTGCCCGCCGCAGACCCCGAAGGGGTCACCCAGCAAATCGAAGATGGTATTGGTCTTGATTGTAGCGAAATTATTCATGCCTCCGCTAAAGAAAAAATTGGGATCGAAGATATTCTCGAGGCCGTGATTGAAAAAGTACCTCCTCCAAGTGGAGATGTGAACAAGCCCCTAAGGGCCTTGGTTTTCGACTCCTGGTTCGACTCCTATCAGGGGGTTGTAACTCTTTTGCGAATTGTTGAAGGAAAGGTCTCTAAAGGGGATCGAATTCGATTTATGGCAACTGACAGAGATTATGAAGTTCTCAAGTTGGGGTCTTTTCACCCTCACCCGGTCGAGCTCAAAGATCTCCACGCCGGTGAAGTTGGATTTCTGATTTGCGGAATTAAAGACATCCGCGATGTAAAAGTGGGTGATACTGTAACTCTCAATAAAAAAGGTGCTGAAACGCCACTCCCAGGGTTTAAAAAAATAAAGCCAATGGTTTTTGCTGGAATCTATCCAGTGGAGTCGCCCGATTACGAAGAACTTAAGGGAGCTCTCGATAAATTGATGCTCAATGATTCGAGTCTGACCTATGAGGTTGAAAAGTCTGCAGCCCTCGGATTTGGTTGTCGCTGTGGGTTCTTGGGGCTTCTTCACATGGAAATCGTTCAAGAGCGTCTTGAACGTGAGTTCGGTCTTAATTTAATTACAACCGCTCCGACCGTTGTATATAAAGTTGTTATGAATAGTGGAGAGCAGTTTGACCTCGAAAATCCGAGTGACCTACCTGACCCGACCTTGATTAGAACTTTGAAAGAGCCCTATGTAAAAGTCACTATACATACTCCTTCTGATTATATTGGCTCTATATTAAAGCTCTGCGAAGATAAACGTGGTACTCAGCTTTCCATGGATTATATTGCTGAAGCTAAAGTCATCATCGAATATAAATTACCCATGAACGAAATGGTTATGGATTTTTATGATCGATTGAAAAGTATTTCTCGGGGTTACGCTTCACTGGAGTACGACTTTATGGAGTATGAAGAAGCTGACCTAGTAAAACTAGACATTCTTCTTAATGGTGATCCGGTCGATGCACTGTCATTAATCGTCCATCGCTCTCGAGCAACCCCTCGGGGTCGAGCATTAACTAAGAAGATGAAAGAGCTCATCCCAAGGCAACAATTCCAAATTGCCATCCAGGCGGCCATTGGTGCTAAAGTTATTGCTAGGGAGACCCTGAGCGCTTTGAGAAAAGATGTGACAGCAAAGTGTTATGGTGGTGACATTTCAAGAAAGCGAAAACTTTTAGAGAAGCAAAAAGAAGGTAAAAAGCGGATGAAGCAGGTTGGAAATGTTGAAGTTCCGCAGGAAGCTTTTCTTGCGATATTAAAAGTAGAGGAATAGAGAATGTTTAAGAAATCATTTTGGACAGAAGGTTGGGGATCGACTTTAGTTGCTATATTGATTGCGTTGACGATTCGCTGGGCATTTATGGAGGCTTACGTAATTCCTTCTGGGTCGATGTTGCCATCACTTCTCATTCACGATCATATTTTCGTCAATAAACTCACATACGGCGTTCGTGTTCCATTTTCTGAGACCTGGCTTTTTCAGTTTAGAACTCCCGAAAGAGGCGAAGTTATTGTGTTCAAGTATCCCCATGAAAAAGATAACTTTTTTATCAAGAGAGTTGTCGGATTGCCCGGTGACAAGGTTTTTTGGGATAAAGGTCAGCTTTATATCAATGATGAGTTGGTGCAAACAACAGATCCTGAGTCGACCAAGCTTTTCAATCGTCTCAGGGATAAAGACTTGGGTGATAGCCCTACGAATTTTAATCATTTCACTGAATCATTAGGGGAGTACAAGCATTCGATCCTCCTCAATAAATATATCAATGGTGGTCCCACCTATGGACCAACTTATGTGCCCGATAACCAGTTATTCGTAATGGGAGATAATCGGGATAATAGTGCAGATTCTCGAAAATGGGGGTTTGTGCCTATGGAAAATATCCTGGGCAAAGCGATGTTTGTGTGGCTATCTTGTGACGATATGATGCCCGTTGCGAGCTTTCTCTGTAACCCTTTAACCTTGCGGTGGGGGAGACTCTTTGATTCAATTCATTAGAGTCTCTTGGGGGAATCGTGGCTAAGACCGCAAAAAAAGGCACGTGGGGCCGAGCGCTTTTGTCTCTGTTTGGTTCCATTCTTTTTATAATGACAATTCGTTGGGCCAGTTTCGAGCCCTATGTCATTCCCTCAGGTTCAATGATCCCAAATTTACTAATACATGATTTTATTCTCGTTAATAAAATGGCCTACGGCATTCGTATTCCGTTCACAAAAAAATGGCTTTTAAATTACGATCAGCCGCAAAGGGGAGAGGTCGTTGTCTTTCGCTCGAAGGACAAGGATAGTTATTTTCTTGTGAAAAGGGTTGTCGGTCTTCCGGGCGATACGTTGGAGTTTAGTAAAAAGGGAGATATGCGACTCAATGGTGAGGTGATTTCCTTTGCTGCTAATGATGAGGCGCAAGCCTGGATTATGCAGTTTATTGATGAATACGAGAAAGAAGAATTTGCGGAAACCTATGCGATCTTCGGTGAAGAGACCAAGGAGGAACCCTATTTAACGATCAGGGAAAAGGACATAGAGCGCAGTTATCAAGGTCCCTACGAAGTGCCCGACGGGCACATGATGGTCGTTGGGGATAATCGCGATAATTCGGTCGATAGTCGTAGCTACGGTTTTGTACCACTTGAAAATGTTTTGGGGCGAGCCATGTTTATTTGGATGAGTTGTTCGGAAACATTAGAAGGGGCACAGAACGTGTGTCATCCAGCTCATTTGAGGTGGAATCGAATTTTCAAAAGAGTCAATTAAGATGTCGATCAAGGAATCTCAAGAAAAACGAAAATTACCGTCGCGCCTTATTTTTCGCGAGTACATTGAAAGTCTCAGTGTTGCAATTATCTTGGCTTTAATTTTTCGTTTTTTTGTTATTTCTGCCTATAAAATTCCAACTGGTTCTATGGTGCCGACTCTTAAAGTTGGCGACTTTATTTTGGCTTCTAAATTGAGTTATGGATTTCATGTGCCCTTTTCTGGGGGCGCGCGAATCGGTGACAGTCTTCCCTCGCGAGGGGATGTCATTGTGTTTCGCTTTCCTGCTGATGAATCGATACACTACGTGAAGCGTGTCGTTGCCTTACCAGGGGATCGCGTCGAGATCCGAGATAAGCAGCTTTTTATAAACGATAAGGGAGCTCAGTACACAGATTTAGATCTAAAGGATTACTTTCCGGCCGAAGAAATGAAGGGCAATTTTAAGGTTCGTAAGGAAACGATTATGGATTCGAACCGCGAAATACTCGTCTCAGAAGACGGTGAAACTGAGTTTTTTGGGCCCGTAATTGTACCTCCTGAGCATGTTTTTGTGCTAGGCGACAATAGAGACTCCAGCGAGGACTCTCGCTATTGGGGGATGGTACCCAGTCGCAATCTTGAGGGCCGTGTAATTTTGATTTGGCTGTCATTTGATTGGGTGCACCGTTGGGCTGGAGACAAACTTCCGCAGGTCCGCTGGGAGAGAATTTTTCAGTCTGTCGACTAGTATAAATTTTGACTAGCGAAAGCTTTTTGGATAACTTTTCCCCTAATGTCTTCCCCATATTCTTTACTGACAACAAAAGACCTGAGTAAAGAAAAGATCCTTCATCTTTTTTCGAGAGCCAGCCTTTTTAAGAGCGAGTTCAAAAAGTCTAATCAATTTTTGCAAAAGAACTTTGAGAGTCTAAATAAGACTCTAGCCTTTGTTTTTTTTGAGAATAGCACGCGCACGCGTATGAGTTTTCAAATGGCAGCTTATCGCTTGGGTCTCAAGGTAATCTCTATGGATTCGATCACGAACTCAAGCATCACAAAAGGGGAGTCACAACTCGATACCATATTAAATATCGACGCCATGAAACCTGACCTATTTGTGATTCGTTGTGGGGATAGTTTTAATCTAAAAGAAATTGCTCCCCAATTGAGTGTCCCCACCATTAATGCGGGAAGTGGAGCGACAGCTCACCCAACTCAAGCACTTCTGGACTGCTTTACTCTTTATGAAACCAGAAGGCCAATGAGCCAGTTTCGGGTTCTGATTGTTGGCGATGTTCGATATAGTCGGGTGGCCTCTTCTAACTTCAATCTTCTTCAGCAAATGGGTGCGGAAGTTGGTGTTTGTGGTCCTGAAAGCCTAATGCCTGATCAAGAGAAGTTCCCCCATGTTAAGGTTTTCAAAAAACTTGATGAGGGGCTCGATTGGGCCAATGTATGTATGATTTTACGAATTCAGCTGGAAAGGCATGATGCGGGCTCTCTAAAACTGCCCTCACTTTCGAGTTATCACGAAATTTTTGGAGTCACTCCAGAGCGCTTGAAGGCTTTTGACTCTGACGGAATTATCATGCATCCGGGGCCCATCAATCACGGGGTGGAATTGTCGACGGAAACATTAAAAGACCCTCGATGTGTGGTTCTCAATCAAGTAGAAAATGGTGTTTATACCCGAGCTGCTCTAATGGAAGATATCATTCTCAGTTCGAATAATGGAGGCAATCTTGGATAAGTCTTATCTAGTCATCGAAAATGGCCCGTGCTTTGCGGGAGTTAAGAGGAATGATCATGAGAAAGCCGGAGAAATCGTATTTAATACCTCGCACTCGGGTTACGAGGAAATTGCCACGGACCCCAGTTACTTTAATCAAATTATGGTGATGACAGCCCCTATGATGGGTAACTATGGAATCGACAACGATGTTTGGGAATCGGAACAATATTATATTAACGGTTTTATCGCGCTTGATATTCAAGAGACCGGTAGAGATCAGACTTGGCTTCACCGCTTGAATGAATTCAAGGTGCCCGTGCTCTCCGAAATAGATACTCGGGGAATTGTCACTTATATTCGTGACCGAGGGGCTTCTTGGGGGGCTATTGTTCATGCATCTGACGAAAACGAAGCTAAACAAAAGGCCCAAGAATTAATCTCCGAGACTCGCTCCCAAGAAAAGGACTGGCCCTTTCGAGTAACGACGCGGACCATAGAAGAGGTGAAGGGCGATAAAGCCGATGGCCCTCGCGTTTGCTTGATGAATTTTGGTTATAAGAGGAACATCCTAAGAGAACTAAAGAAACGCTGTTCTCTTATTCATATCGTTCCGTCGAGAACAACGGCAAAAGAAATAAAAGAGCTCAAAGTTCAAGGAGTCTTACTTTCGAATGGACCGGGAGACCCTGCAGATGTCGAATTCGCCGTTGATACGATTAAAGATTTACTTGGCGAGATTCCCATTTTTGGAATCTGTATGGGACACCAGCTTTTGGGAAGAGCTCTTGGAGCTAAAACCTTTAAATTAAAATTTGGTCACCGAGGTGCGAACCATCCAGTAAAAGACATCCGCAATGGACAAATATATGTAACCAGCCAAAATCATGGTTATGCCGTAGAAGAAAAAGGACTGCCTACTGATGTTAAGGTGAGTCACATTAATTTAAATGATCAAACTGTCTCGGGCCTTGAGTGTCCAAGTCGGTCGGCCTTTAGTGTCCAGTTTCATCCAGAAAGTCATCCTGGTCCAAGGGATGCCGTAACCCTTTTTGACGAGTTTATAAATGTCTGTAAGTGAATCTGAGTTCGAAAAATATTTTGAAAAGCTCCTCATTTACTTTTCGGGAGATAATTACCACGAAGATATTCTGGCCGGTAAGGATCTGTTTTACGGAGAGCTCGGTCACTACGAAGAAGACTCAGAAGGTTATGAGCAGCGATTGAATTTATTCTTCGATTGGTATTTGTTTTCACGCGAACTTTCGAGTGTGGGATTGTGTCCTGCCGAGTACGTTCTCGAGCTAGCAGATTTCGAAATGTCCCCCGAAGAGAGAGAGCTCTATGAGGCTCTTGCAAAAACCTATCACAGTATTTTTGAAATCGTTAAGATTCGAGGGGAATCCGTCACTGTTAAAGATTTGTTCACGGGGAAAAAGATTTTAATGTCGGATTCCAGGTACTCAATTGGCTTCAATAAAGATGAAATTTTCGATGGTCGAATTTTTGAGTATCAAGAAAAGAATTTTTTCTGCAAAGGATTTTGTTTTCACCCTCCCCAAGCTCGACGCTTTATCTTGAAAGAGATCAAAGCCGTGCGCAAGGCGGAGAGAGAAGAGCAAGAGAGTCTTATGCTTAAATTGATGAAGATGAGATTTAAGGTTGAGCAGTACAAGCATCTAAAAATTGATGATGTTTATTCGAAAGAAATGAAGGTGAAGTTTTAATGACTGACATGGATAAAATCAAAAAAGTTGTGATTTTTGGTAGTGGTCCCATTGTAATTGGTCAGGCTTGTGAGTTTGATTACTCAGGTACACAGGCGTGTAAAGCTCTAATGGGGCTCGGACTAGAAGTGGTCCTTATCAACTCTAATCCAGCCACGATCATGACGGATCCAGATTTAGCAACTAAGGTTTATGTCGAGCCATTGAAAGCGCCTTTCGTTAGAAAAATACTAGAGGCTGAAAAGCCTGATGCGATTATTCCGACTCTTGGTGGTCAAACGGCATTGAACTTGGCGTTGGAACTTGATGCTGACGGAACTTTAAAAGAGCTCGATATTAGAATGTTAGGATCGACTCGTGAGACCATCGAGGCGGCCGAAGATCGTGAAAAATTTAGAGCTCTATTAGACCGTGTCGGGGGTAAGTATTGTCGGTCTGAACTTGTTCGTAACTTCGCCGACGGGATCGCTGCCGGTAAAGACCTTGGATTTCCGATTATTCTTCGCCCCAACTACACCCTTGGTGGAGGCGGTGGGGGTATCGCTTACTCACAAGAAGAGTATGAGAGAATGCTAGCCAATGCTCTCCAAGAGAGTCCGACTTCAGAGGTTTTGGTTGAAGAAAGTATTCTGGGTTGGAAAGAGTATGAGTTAGAAGTTATGCGCGACAAGAATGGAACTTTTGTCGTTATTTGTAGTATTGAGAACTTTGATCCCTGCGGTGTTCATACCGGGGATAGCATAACAATTGCTCCTCAGCAGACGCTGACGGATCGTCAGTATCAAGATATGAGGGATGAAGCTCGAAAGATTGTAGACGCTGTTGGTTTAGAAACGGGTGGAGCTAATATTCAATTTGCGGTCAACCCCGATAATGGAGAAAGAATCGTTATCGAGATGAATCCCCGAGTCAGTCGTTCTTCGGCCTTGGCCAGTAAGGCCACAGGATTCCCTATTGCGAAGATTGCCGCTCTTGTGGCAATGGGGCATACACTCGACGAAATTACTAACGACATCACCAAGACAACTCCTTCATGTTATGAGCCGGCTCTGGATTACGTTGTGACTAAGATCCCCCGTTTTGCCTTTGAAAAGTTTGAAGGGACTAAAGATTTGCTAACGACCCAGATGAAGAGTGTTGGTGAGGTAATGAGTATCGGCCGAACCTTTAAAGAATCCTTAGGTAAGGCAATATCATCACTTGAAAACTATCGTGGTTTCGAAGAAGTTCAGTTCGATGAAGAACTTATTTCTTATCCCAATTCTCAAAGAATTTTTCATATTGCACAGGCCTTTCGAGATGGAAAAAGCGTCGATGATATTCATCAACTCTGCCAGGTGAATCATTGGTTTCTTGAACAGCTCAAAGACATTATCGATTGTGAGTTAGAAATAAAAAAGCGGGGTCTTAACCCAGACAATATTCTGTTAGCCAAACGATACGGTATCAGTGATATGCGTTTGGCAGATGTTTGTGGTTTATCTGAAAAAGAGGTTCGAAACCTTCGCGTGAAGCATGGTGTTCGCCCTGGATATTTAAGGGTCGACACCTGTGCTGGGGAATTTAAATCGGAAACACCTTATTTCTATTCAACCTATTGGTCGCGCCGTGAAAAAAGAGAAGCTATTCAAGATACAGTTGCTATTCTGGGCAGTGGACCTAACCGAATTGGCCAGGGGATCGAATTTGATTACTCATGTGTTCGCGGAGTTAAGAAATTTCGAAGTGAAAACAATAGAGTGGTAATGATCAATACCAATCCTGAAACCGTATCAACTGACTATGACACCTCTGATGAGTTGTTTTTCGAGCCTCTCAATGCTGAGTACGTCGCCGAAGTCTTAGATTATACTCAACCCAAGGGATTTGTTGCGCAGCTGGGTGGTCAGACGCCAATTACAATTGCAAATGATTTGGTTGCAGAGGGCTACCAGATTTTGGGCTCTGACTTGCAAACTATCGATTTAGCTGAAGACCGGGCGTTGTTTTCAAACCTTTGTCAGGAGTTAAACTTTAAAATTCCGAAGGCGGGAATTGCCGGAGGGATTAACGAGGCCCTAAAGATTGCCCAGACAATTAATTACCCCATTATGGTAAGGCCGAGTTATGTTCTTGGTGGCCGTCGCATGGAGGTCGTGGAAAACGAAGAAGAACTCCGAGATTACTTTACTAAGTACGACAAATACATTTCCGCACCGACTCCGTGCCTTATGGATGAGTTTTTGGAAAATGCATTAGAAGTTGATGTCGATCTTGTACGTGGCGTGGACTGGGTTGTGATTGGTGGTATTGTCGAGCACATTGAAGCCGCCGGAGTTCACTCTGGAGATAGTATGGGGGTGTTGCCTCCACAAAAGCTCAAAGTTGAAACAACTGCAAACATTGAAAAAATGAGCATTGATTTGGCGAATAAAATGAACATTATAGGTCATCTAAATCTTCAACTCGCTGTTAAAAATGACCAAGTATATATGATTGAAGCTAACCCTAGAAGTTCTAGGTCTGTTCCTTTTGTTGCAAAGGCCTCAAGGGTCCCCGTAGTCGATCTAGCTGTTATGGCGATGTTGGGCTATGACAAAGCCCGAGTTCAACCTGAAAAGTATGATTGGGCGGCCACGGAGTATGTGTCAGTAAAAGGAGTGGTGTTTCCTTTTAAAAAATTCAGGGATTCCGATTCAATTTTAGGTCCCGAAATGAAATCTACAGGGGAATGCATGGGGCGAGGAAAAGAATACTCAGATGCCCTTTTAAAAGCCTTGATCTCGTCACAGAACTTCCTACCAAAAGAAGGCGAAGTCTTTTTATCTTTGCGAGATAAGGATAAAGATATTTTGCTCTCTTCGATCAAGCAACTGAGTGAAATGGGATACTCATTAACGGCAACTTCTGGAACAGCAAAGTATCTTAAAGATCATGGCTTAAATGTAGAGGTGATTAAGAAGGTTCACGAAGGGCGACCCCATTGTGTGGATCGAATCCGATCTGGTGACATAGCTTTGGTTATTAACACCACTTCGGGAAGACGTTCTATCGAAGCGAGTTTTGGAATTCGCAGAAGTTGCATAGATTACTCGGTGCCCTGCATCACCGAACGTCAGGCGGCACTTGCTACAATTCTAGCATTGAGAAGCCAAAGGGATGGAACAATTAGTGTTTCGCCTCTTGAAAAAATGATCTAATCTAAAGCTGTTATAAGTTTAAGACTTTTTTGAACAAAGGATTGTTCGTGGGAAGAGCTAAAAAGTTTCGCGCTGGACTTTTGGCCTGGCTTTTAATTTTGTTTTGTAATTCGGTTTTTGCAAAACCAGAGGTCATAAGAATTGGATTCATACCCGGTCTTGATCCGGGGTCCCTTAAAAAGAATGCTGTTGAGCTTGTAGACCTTTTGCAAAAAGAGGTTGGAGTTCCCATGTCTGTCTATATTTCGAAAGACTATTCGGGGCTAACCCAAGCCATGAAGAAAAAGAAGGTCGACTTCGCATTTTTCTCTCCAATTACTTTTGTAAATGCAGAAAAAAAACTGGGAGTAAAGGTACTTTTGAAAAAGGTTTATGAAGAACCTTTTTACTACTCTTCAATTTTAACACTAAAGAAGAGCCAATTTCGATCTATCAAAGACTTAAAAAATAAAAGAATCGCATTTGTTGATAAGAAAAGTGCTTCTGGTTACCTCTATCCTCGTCTCTTTCTGAAAAAGCAAAATATTAAAATAGAAAAGTACTTTAAAAAAATTGTGTTTTCTGGGAATCACGACCAGTCTGTAGAGCTTTTGCGAGATGGTAAGGTTGATGCGGTAGCAGTATTTGCAAATGATAAACAGGCTAGCGTTAATGCTTGGACTAAACATTTAGGAAGTTCAAGGACGGGAGACGTCCGTTCTTTATGGGTGAGTGAACCTATACCAAATGATCCCTTTTGCGTGAGGCAGGAGTTCTACGATAAATTTCCCAAAATATCCCATGACATGATGTTTGCACTTTTTGAGTTGGGAAAGAAAGACGGACAGAACCACCTGCAAAGTCTTCTTGGGGTAAAGAGAATGGAACTGGCTACGAGCCAACAGTACAATCCGGTCAGGGAGTTAGTGAAAGTTTTGGGAGTTGGGTCTGATGACTAATAGTATTTTAGAAGTCCAAGGTTTGAGAAAGTCATTTCGTAAGCATCCATTTTCTATGCAAAAGCTAGAGGTATTAAAGGGTTTCGATTTCTCTGTTGAAAAAGGAAAGGTCACTGGTTTCTTGGGGGCGAATGGTGCTGGCAAAACCACAACGATTAAATGTCTACTTCGGTTAGCTCACCCATCAGCGGGGCAAATTCAGTTTTTTGGTGAAAATGAGTGGTCTTCGGCCGTTCGAAGAAGAATTGGCTTTTTGCCAGAAAGACCCTACTTTTACGAATACTTAACAGGAAGAGAATTTTTGAGGTTCTATGGCCAATTGTCGGAAAAACTAAAAGATAAGGTGTTAGTCGAGCGAGTGGATAGGCTTTTAGATCGGGTTGGACTTGGTCACGCAAAAGACCGTTCATTACGTAATTTTTCTAAAGGAATGTTGCAAAGAATTGGTATTGCACAAGCATTAATTCACGAACCTGATTTTATTATTCTTGATGAACCAATGACAGGTCTTGATCCGGATGGGCGAATGGAAGTTACTGAACTGATCCAGGAAACAGCCAGCATGGGAACGACTGTATTTTTTAGTAGTCACCTTCTTCACGATGCTGAAAAGCTTTGCGATAATCTAGTAATCATGAAGCTAGGAGAGGTTGTCTATCAAGGGTCTACAGTAGAACTACTCAATAAAGTCGATTATAGCCATGAGCTCGTTTTTGAAAATAACCAATCTGAGATACACACCAAAGTGGCCTCGTCGATCGAAGAGGTTCAAGGGGAAATCGATCAACTCAGAACTCAGGGGTTTAACATCATAGAAGTAAAAAATAAGCGTCTCAGCCTCGAAGAGGCTTTTGTCAATATTGCTTTTGGAGACAAAAATGATTAAAGCGGTGGGAGTTATTGCCTCAAACACTTTTAGAGAGATTGTTCGTGACAGAATTCTCTATGGACTTCTCGTATTTGCCGTTTTGTTGATCGCTGTCAGTCTCGCTTTAGGTCAACTCAGTTTTAAGGAGCAAACCCGAATTGCCATAAATTTTGGATTCTCTGGAATCCATCTTAGTTTAGTCATGCTTGCCATTTTTGTAGGTAGTACTCTTGTTTATCGAGAGATAGAGAAGCAGACCATTTTAACTTTGTTAGCGCGTCCAATATCGAGAACTCAATTCATTGTGGGTAAATTTATAGGTCTATCTTTAGTTATTTTTACGGCGATGGTTCTTTTAGCTCTTGTTCTTCTATTTGTTGTATTAGCAATTGGTTTTGAGATGTCGCCGTCATTTTTTATCGCTCTTCTCGGCATGTATTTTGAGGCCTTGATTCTCCTCTCATTTTCTCTGCTTTTCGGGACTTTCGCGCGTCCAACAATGTCTGTTGTTTTTGTAATAGGAATCTTTTTGATTGGGCATTGGCTCGATAGTCTTAATTTTTTCGCAGAACGTAGTAAAAGCGACGAGTTTATGCTGTTTAGTAAATTTATTAATACGATCATGCCCAATTTTGAAATATTCAATTGGCGGGCGGCTCCAGTTTTTGGTGATGTTCTTTCATTAAGTGAAGTAGCCTTTGCATTAACTTACACGATGGGTTGGTTGATGTTAGTTTTGTCGATGACTTCTTTGAGCTTTCGCAGGAGAGACTTTGTCTGATTCGATCTATTACTTCTTATTTTTCTGGCTCGGAGCTATCTGGGGAAGCTTTGGTAACGTTGTAATCTACCGTCTTCCTCTGAAAAAAAGTGTGATTCATCCTGGAAGTGCCTGCATGAGTTGTCATAGAAAAATTAAGTGGCACGATAATATTCCTATTATAGGTTGGTTTATCCTTGGTGGCAGATGTCGCAATTGTAAGGCCAAATTTTCATTTCGTTACTCTTTTGTAGAGCTCTTAACGGGAGCCTTATTTGCTCTCGCCTATTACCAGTTTGGACTGAGTTGGACGCTTTTAGAGGTTCTAATTCTTGTTTTTGGCTTGGTCGTAATTAGTTTCATCGATCTTGATCATATGATCATTCCTAATAAACTCTCATACCCGGGAATCATTATTGGTTTAATAGGATCCATTCTGAATCCGGAACGAGTTTGGTGGGATGGATTTGTCGGTTTGTTAATGGGTGGTGGTTTTTTCTGGGGAGTTGCAGCTATTTACTCACTCATTAGAAAGAAAAATGGCCTTGGGGGTGGCGACATAAAGTTGCTCGCTTGGATAGGTGCCGTTGCCGGTTGGAAGTCCATTCCGTTTGTCATATTGAGCTCAAGTGTCCTGGGGAGTTTGATAGGAATAGGTCTTATACTAAGTCGCAAAGGCGGAATGCAGTCGACAATTCCCTTTGGTCCCTATATCGCGCTCGGTGCGCTCATTTATTTGCTGGGCGAAGGTCAAGTTCTGTCGGAGTGGTATTTGTCTCTTCATGGATTTTAGCCCCTTTTAGATCTAACCCATTAAAATTTTTTAACTTTTATTGATTCAGTCTGAGACAGATTTGACATTAATAGACGTGTCATATTTAATTAAATCGGGACTAAAGTAACTCGGTCTAGGGAGCCACACGGATGAGGCAACTCTTAGCAATTTTATCATCAAAGAAAATCCTCGGCCTGGATATTGGTACGAGTTCTATCAAGATGGCAGAACTTGATATCTCTAAAAAGGGAGCGACACTTGTGCGCTTTGGATATTCTCCTATAGTTCAAGGAGCGGTAGCCGGCGGAGAAATTAATGATGTCCCCAGTGTCGCGGAGGCCATTAGAACTCTTTTCTCAGAAGGAGGTTTCCGTCGTAAATCCTGCAACACAGGAATGTTTGGAACCTCAGTCATTACCAAGAAAATTAATATGCCACGAATGGAAGCCAATATGGTTGGCGAGCAGATTCGTTGGGAGGCTGAGCAGTATATTCCTTTCGACCTCAATGAAATTAACTTAGATTTCCATATTATCCAATCTAATCAATCGAGCTCCGAGAATATGGATGTGCTTCTCATCGCCGCAAAGCAAGAGTTTATCTATCGCTATTTAGAAACTGTTCAGGGTGCGGGATTGAACCCATCGATGATTGATGTCGCTGGGTTTGCTCTCGCAAACTGTTTTGAGTTTAACTATGGTTCCTTTAAGGATGATGTAATTGCTCTCCTCAATGTCGGAGCAGGAGTCACAAATTTTGTCGTCGTCGAAAAGGGAGAGGTCATTTTTGCTCGAGACATACCTGTTGGCGGCTTAACATACACAAGTGATATTTCTAAAGAAATGGGAATTAGTTTTGATGAGGCTGAAGTATTAAAACTCAATGCATCTCACAAGTCCGAGGTTCCGCCCGAAGTAAATACAACCATAGCGTCAACTAACGAAATTGTTTGTGAAGAGATTAATAATAGCTTTGAGTTTTATGCTGCTACATCGAGTGGTTTATCGATTTCTAAGTTCTATGCCTCTGGTGGTTCGATTTACGTTCCGGGGCTCCTTGACTCTATTTCGAATAGCGTTGGTGTGCCCTACGAAATCATAGATCCCTTACGCAAAGTGACTTACAATAAAAAAGCATTTTCAGACGACTATATAGAGTCAATTAAGCCTTTTGCATCAATTGTAATTGGACTTGCTCTCCGTAAGGAGGGCGATAGTGATTAAAATTAATCTAGCTAAAGACATGTCCCTTGCCGTACCCAATGAAACCAATATGGTCATGGAAGCGAGCGAAAATAATAACAAAGAGGTTATTATTAAAGTTGGGACTATGTTTTCATTAGTCATCATTCTTTTTATCTATGAAAACATGTCGGTGAGTTCGAAAAAGGATGAGCTCAAGCAAATAAATAAAGAACTCGCAACCTTGAACCAAAAGATATCTAAATTTGGTAAGGTTTCGGAGGTTGTACAAAAAGTAACCTCTAAGAAAAAAGAAATCGAGGGTCAGATTGAACAAATTCGTTTGTTGTCTCAGGCGCGGCTCACACAGCTAAAAGTTCTCGATGCACTTCAGTCCCTGATGCCGGATAAAACTTGGTTAAAAGGTATTGTATTAGAGGGTACCGACCTTACACTTATCGGCTATTCTCTAAACTCTGATGGTATTCCATTGCTGATTAGAGCTCTTGATGAGAGTGTCTTTTTTAAAGAAATCGATGTTAAAACGGCAGCCCAAGAAAAAACAGCTGACGGAACTTTCAACAAGTTTGAAATCACCTGTAAATTAGGGGGTCAGATTTGAAACTTGAAGATCGCATCAAGAATCTAACGACCCAACAAACGATCATAGCTACTTTTGTAATTGCGGCGGCTTATTTCTTTCTCGTATTTGATGGAGGGGGCCGAATTGATAATGAGATTAAGAAGTCTAAGAAAGATTTTAAGACGAAAGAGCAAACTCTTATTAATACAGAAATGGCAATGCAAAATGCGGCGAAATTCCAAGAGGAAGTACGTAGAACCAATGCCCGATTTAAGGAAATGCTCGAATTTATTCCGGTGGATTTTAGTATTGCAGACTTTATGCAATTGCTCAGTACAGAGGCCGAATCGTCTGGTAATAAAGTAGTGCAGATTCAACCTCGTTTGACCGATCAACAGCCGGCACTTTATGAGGAATTACTCGTTGAATTAACGATCGAGGGAACCTATTCGCAGATTTTGACTTTTTTATCCCGTCTGACAAAGATAAATCGTATCATTAATATGGGAGGAATAAGGCTGAGTACCATCGAGGCTGATCCTATTTCTCCAGTTCTTCGCTTTCAAACAGTTGTTTATGGTTATCGTTATAACATTGAGTCTCAGGCTTCTTCAGACGGAGGAGATGGGAATTGATTAAGTTAGCTTGCTTTTTAGTCCTATTTTTTGGTTCGCTCGTTGCTATGGGGCAAGAACCACCCACCCAAGAGGTTCCTCCCGAACCACCCACTGGAGCGGCGCAAAGTTCAGATGGTCAGGAGCAAAATCAAAATGCTGATAGTGCTCAGGGGCAACCCCCAAAAGCGCAAGAGGCCACACAAGCAGCCCAACAGGCTGGCTCAAATGAAGAGGCTCCTGCACCTGATATCGCTCAACCAAAAGGAGCTCCGGTCAGTGCAAAGGATATCCTCAATCCTTTTAAAGATGACCTCAATCTTGTCGATACCAATGAGCTTAGAAAAGAGTTAGTCAGAGAATTTCTACCCGTATATGAATATGGTGCCGAAGGTAGAAAAGATCCCTTTGCGCAGCCAGTGGTTGAAAAACCACTCGAGCCACTGCCGATTCATGGACCCGTTTTACCCCTGCAAACCGTGAATCTGGATCAAATCCAAGTTAAGGCCATCCTTTGGAATGTGGCCAAGCCAAAAGCAATTATTCAATTGCCTGACGGAAATATTATAACGGTAAAATTAAAAGATCGTCTTGGAAATCGAAATGGCTATGTTGCTGCCATACGAGAAGGCGAAGTCATACTTGTGGAAACGGTGGAAGAACAAGGAAAGGTTTTTTCCAACACAAGAATTTTGACTCTAAACCAATGATAGGAACGAATTATGACAAGGATGTTACAATTAATACTCGCATTAGCGGTATGCCTCGCACTAGGTGTTTCCTGTAGTTCAAAAAGTAAAGATGAAGAAGGAGCTGCTGCTGCTCAAGAAAGCGGACAAGATGACCTCGGAGAGGCTTTGGCCGAAGTGTCGGGTGCTACCGATGATAACTTCGAAGATGATGATGAAGATATCGACGATGAAGAGGATATCGATAGTATCGAGACTGATCTTGCTCGAGAAGAACTTGGCGACTCCGACATTATAGGTTCAGATGTTCCTGCCGATAACGAATTAGATGATGGATTAACTGCTGATTTAGCAGATGATCAGGATATTTTTGCGGGTGAAAACCAAGCTGATGACTCGGACCTCATTACAGAATCTGATGTTGTAAACTCATCTGCGGGAACCTCATCTGCGGGCGGTTTCAACTCGCAGGTAACTGACTTGCAATACGTTTCTTTTAAAAAGGGCGGTACCCTTGTTATAAAAACTTCGACGCCGGTTAAGTATAGAGTTCAACGCGAAATTGAAAGAAATCAAGTAGTTATTGAGTTGCCAAATACTGAGTTACCTTCACGATTCAAAAGACCCTATGTAACAAAAGACTTTCAACAAAAGATTGCCAACGTTAATGCCTATCAAAATTCTGGAGCAACAACGGCACGTTTTGTATTGCAACTACAAACTGGGGCGGATGCAATTGTTGAGCAGCAAGGGAATTCTATAATGGTTGTCGGGTCTCAAGTTGCCGCTAATGATCTTGGCGACGATCTCAATGGCGGTGTTGTTGGTGATGATGGTGGTGGCTTTAGCGATGCGATCATTGGAAGCGACCTTGGGGATATTCAGAGTGATTCAGAAGAATTTTTGAGAGATGAAATTGCAGAAGAACTTCCTGAGGAAACAGGCACGACCTTAGCTGCTGATGAGAAACCATTAGCCACTGATCAATCAATACCGGGTCAAGCCCTTAGTGCCGACGATATTGCGAATCGTCCCATTTCACTTCTTAAGAGAGACTCGGATAAATTTTTTGGAAATCCAATCAGTATTGAAGTGCAAAATACTGATGTCAGAACAGTTCTCAATCTGATTGCTGAGGAAGCCGGAATCAACATGGTTCTCGATGACGAAGTTGGTGGAAACGTCACTTTGAAATTGAGAGAAGTACCTTGGGACCAAGCCTTGGTACTTGTTATGAAGTCAAAAGCTCTCGCATTTCGAAGAGAAGGAATCGTCTTAAGGATTGCTCCCGAAGAAAAGTTGAGAGGAGAAGAAGAAAAAGAAAGACAAGACGAAGAGAACCGCAGGATCTCTGAGAACCTCAAAGTAAAAGTGATTCCGGTCAGTTATGCGCAAGTTTCGGATCTCCAAGGTAAGGTTCAAAATTTTCTTTCTTCTCGAGGAAAAGTAACTGCAGATGAACGAACAAGCTCATTAATCATCACAGATATTCAAGAAATTATCGATCGCGCGAGTCGTTTAATTCGAGCTCTTGATGTTCCTCCATTGCAGGTTTTGATTGAAGGTAAAGTCGTTGAAGCTCGTGAGAGTTTTACGAGAGTTTTTGGAATTAACTTTGGTCTCAATGGGACAGATATAGATATTGGCGGAGGCGCTAGTATTAGGCCGTCGTTTAATGTCACGCCTTTTAGCTCCGGGTCTGCGGCGAGTGGTTTAAAAGCAGGATTGAACGTAGGTACATTTGACACCATAGGCGATTTATCCGCCTTTTTAGGTATTTTTGAAGGTGAATCAATGGTGAAAGTTGTATCGTCACCGAGAATAGTCACGTTGAACAATCAAGCGGCGAGTATCGCTCAGACGACATCCTTTCCAATTATTGCGACATCGACCTCCGGTTCTTCGGGAGGCAGTGGAAGTGGCGGAGAAGAGGAAGAGGCCTCCGTTACGTTTAAAGATGTGACCCTTTCTTTGAATGTCACTCCTCAAATAACCTTCGAAGGAAATGTTATTCTTGATGTCAATGTACAAAGAGATTTCGCCAGTGCTGCTATTGACGCTTCTGGGGCGAGAGAAGTTAACACGAGAAATGCGAAAACCAAGGTTCTCGTGAGAAACGGTCAGACTGCCGTTATTGGCGGAATATATCAAAGTGATGCAACTGAAGGGGAATTTGGAGTCCCTTGGCTGAGAAATGTTCCAATTATTGGGAATTTGTTTAAGTCTAGAAATATGACAAGAGAGAAAAATGAGTTACTCATATTTTTGACTCCGAGGATTCTCAATACAAAAAATAGAACATTGGGTGATGATGCTGACTTACAAGGAAGTACTGCAGAGTTATGAAAATCTTTAAAATAGCTACACTAATTTTTATTCCCTTTCTTTTATCCCATTGTGGAGATGATCAGAACTTTGATGTGGAGATTCAAATTGTACCTGAAACGGCGTTATTAGTTCCAGGGGAGGGGCCAAATTGCACGGATTTGACTGAAAGTATTGTGGATCGGCCGAACTCCGTAAAGCCATACTCGATTAATTTTGCGAGTTTTCGCCTTAGGTGGACGAGTACAACTGAAGATTTATTCATTTCAGAAGTTCGAGTTCGAACCCCTGAAGGTGACCCCAATATCGACGATTACTCTTACAGTATTATAGGGACTGAACTTGACGTCATGTTAGGTCTGGTTGGAGGTCGCGTACCAGCGGCTTTAACGACGGTTAGTTGTGACGATGGTAATATTGTAGGGTGTCGGGAAATACTTTCTAATGTGAATTCCACTAAACCATCGCCATTAATAGAATGTGGGCTCCGATTCGGTGGCATACCTGTTGATGACATAGATAGTCGATTTACTACCACCGCTACTGTCACTGTTATTGGGTTCTCTGTAAATTTAGAAGACGGAACACAACGTCCACAAAGGGATACCTTCAATATTACTATTCAAAAAGAATAACGCTAAATGAGGTGCCTTTAGATTCAAAAATTATTTGAGTTTTCAGGGATTTAGCTGGTAACAGTGGTTTCTTGTTGAAATGACCAATAAAGCCTGGTTTCTTGTGTCCATGGACTTATTCTCACAAACCGAAGAAAACTCCAGCTTAATTCCCCTTGCAGAAAAACTGCGACCCAAGGTTTTACAAGACGTAATTGGCCAAAATCATTTGGTGGGGGAAAAGGGAATTCTTAGTCGCTTTCTTAAGCAAAAGCGAATCCCAAGTCTTGTGCTTTGGGGGCCTCCAGGAACGGGCAAAACCACTTTAGCACGTCTCATATCTAAGGAGCTCGATAGTGAGTTTGTGG
This sequence comes from Bdellovibrionia bacterium, assembly GCA_030424665.1. Lineage (GTDB taxonomy): Bacteria > Bdellovibrionota > Bdellovibrionia > Bdellovibrionales > JAGQZY01 > JAUHWN01. Next base: position 21,729 of record JAUHWN010000059.1, read on the forward strand.
CGGAAAATGCTGCGGTTCTCGGGGTCAAGAGAATGCGCGAAGTCGTAAAGCAAGGACATCGGAATCGCATAGAGTTTGGTCGACAAACCATACTTTTCATCGATGAGATTCACCAGCTTAATAAATCGCAGCAAGATGTTCTGCTTCCTTTTGTCGAAAGTGGAGATCTTGTTTTTATAGGTGCGACGACCGAGAATCCTTCCTATGAAGTTAACTCGGCCCTTCTGAGTCGATCTCGTTTGATAGTTTTAAATCATATTGAAGAAAAAGATTTGCTTAAACTCATAGATCGAGCCTTAACGGAGTTATCAATTCCAGGAGAGAGTTTAACAGAAGGGGCGCGGCAGGCCCTTGTCGAGTGGGCTCAAGGTGACGCAAGAAAACTTATAAATTCCGTGGAGCATCTTTTTTACGATTACAAAGAGAATTCCCCTTCTTTGACTAAAGAAGAAATAGCTCAGTTTTTTTCTGATCAGAGTCTTCAGTATGACAAAAATGGTGATCAACATTACGACTGCCTTTCAGCACTAATAAAGAGTATTCGGGGGAGTGACCCAGATGCTTCAGTATACTATTTGGCAAGGATGTTAATCGCTGGAGAGAATCCAGTTTTAATAGCTCGTCGTTTGATCGTTTTAAGTAGTGAAGACATCGGTAATGCCGACCCGAGAGCATTAAGTTTGGCGATTGCTGCCAAGGATGCAGTGGAAGCTGTGGGGCTTCCCGAGGCTCGTATTAATTTGTCACAGTTAGTGATTTATTTAAGTTGCGCACCAAAGTCGAATGCCTCTTATCAGGCAATAAATAGTGCCTATTCTTATGTAGAAAAAACCGGTGCTCTACCCGTCCCACTCCATTTAAGATCATCTAAGACGCCGTTAATGAAAAAGTTGGGCTATGGAAAGGACTATCAGTATACACAAGATGGTCCCACCGGATGGGTCGAACAGGACTACCTGCCTGAAAAAGCTCGAGATCAAATATTTTACCAGTCTTCGGGGCGCGGGTTCGAAAAGAATCTTGATGAATATCGAAATTGGATGCGCGGAAAGAAGGACACCTAAAATAATTTCCTAGGTATAGTCTTGAACTAGGGCCGCATAGGTCGCTTTAAAATCAGCACACTGTTGGCCATCTGAGAGTACTCTACCTGTTAGTTTTATCTTTGCTCGGGACTTTTGTGTGAGCATTTTTTTAAACAATTCAACGGATTTCTCGGCAAAAGGGTCAATCTCAATTATAAAATCCTTAAGAACTGGTTTGGTGTATTTAATATTGGACTCAGCAATGAAAACATCGATGGTCTTTGAGGATAGAGTATTATCCGCAAGAAATTGGCTCGCGATCCATCCACCAAGAGATAGAGCAGATGAAATACTGCCGGCAAATGCGGTGGCTTTGTTATTGTTATTTCCGTCTAAAGGTAGCTCGATTACAACTTTGGGCGCGACCTGGATTACTTTTAGATTGAGTGATTGGGCGAGAGGTATTTCTTTTTCGATGTATTCTTGGAAAATTTCAGAAGTCGTCATTTAAAAGGGCCTATTTGCAACAAGACAAACGCAGAGTTCATTGCCATCATTTTCCATTGAGTGTTTGGTGTTGGAGGGAATGATGATTCGATCGCCTGCTCGGAGGAGTAGGTTGTTTCCGGCGATATTCATCTTTAATTCGCCTGAGACTATCATGCGAATTTCATCAAAAGGGTGACGGTGATCTTCTACAATATCACCTGGCTCATACTCTTCTTCAAATGGGCGTAATTCTTCGGCTAAAAATATGGTGCGAATTTGTTCATAACTCGGCAAAACTTTGGCTTGCCATCTTGATATGAGCATTGGGCCTCCTATTCCTCTTAATTAGTACTGTCTAGCCTAATGGGCAAGATTATTATGAGGTCTAGGTCAATCTTCTAGCAGATTGTAAAACAACTAATCAGGTCCTGTTTTTTCTTGAAACAGAGAGACCAGAAAATTGCGTTTTTCGCAATTTATCAATTCAGAAACGTAAAGTCTTTGTTGGGCATCGACGATTAATAATGTGAGTTCTGAAGGAGAAATTTTGAGCTTTTCTGGACAAACACAACATAATAACAAAGCAGAGCAGATAATCTCTTATATTAAAAAGTCCTCGGGCCTTGCCCTAGTTTGTTTTGAGGATCATTTTGAGGTTTCTCAAATTCTTGATGGTAAGTGTTTAGGTATCGCTTACGTGGACATTAAGAATGTCATTCAACGAGTTGACTCTAAGGGAGAACCTTTTTTACAGATTAATTTTGGTCATGAAAAAAAGATTCTACTTACTGATACTTTAATTGGTTTTAGACCTTCTGAGCTTTCCACTATAAACATGGATAAACTTCCTAAAGTGGTAACAACTCCTGACATCGTAAGTGTTTTTGAAGCTATTCAAGAAGCTTTACACGCTGACAGTCTTGAAGGATTTGAAGAGATCGAAGTTTTAAGGCGTGTTTTTGAATCAGTACTAGCTGGTGGTGAAGAAGTTGGTTTTGATTTAACTCGCGAAAGAGAGTGGATGAGTCGAATACCAGCTATGTCCATAAAAGCGAGCGCTTAACATTTCGAATTCCCTAAGAATATAAAAAGTTAATTCCTCTTTAAATCCGTTTCGCTCTCCTATGCCGACTTTCCATTAGGAATTTTTATCGATAATTCGGTACGGGCCCTTTTAAAGTCCTTTTCTCAAAAAAATTTCTTATGAACTCACAAAAGCTTTGATTTTTTTCCTCTTTTGATTAAAAACTACGTCTTCATATTTCCATGTGGGGGTATAGCTCAGCTGGGAGAGCATCTGATTTGCATTCAGAAGGTCGCAGGTTCGATCCCTGTTACCTCCACCAAATTAAAAAAAACGCAGTCCAAGTGGCTGCTTTTTTTTTGTTCGAATAAGTTTTTATTCCCCTTTTTTATCAATCATTCCGAAAACCTTCTGTAAGATCCATTACTTAGCTGTTTTTTTCTGGCGCAAAATTAATGCTTACATCCTAGTGTTCTTGTTTTTATTAATAATATTAAGGCTTTACTGCGTATTTTTAGATCTATTGATTCCATTTCATGAAGGATCGACCTCAATTTTTGAATAAATAAAGCTTGGACCCTAAAAATTAGATTAAAATTTAATGCAGCACAGGCTTAAAAAGTAATCAATTCACTACCTGATTTAGGTTAAAAAGCGAATACCCATATAATATTGATATAAACTCCTTTCTGACGAGGCTGGTCAAAAAAAAATCACCGAATCGCATTTTTTTTCGCCTTGGCTATTGACTCTGACCCCCTATTTTCCTTATAACTCCCTTCACGTTCTTAATTGCTCTTTGAAAAATGAATAGCTAGAAGCCAATAAATGTGATGGGACTCGTAATAACTTAGCGTTATTACAAGTTTTTTTGAGAAACATTTTGTACTTTCTTTCCAGAGTACTGAAATATGTAAATATTTTTTTAACTGGAGAGTTTGATTCTGGCTCAGAACGAACGCTTGCGGCATGCCTAATACATGCAAGTCGAACGAGAAAGTCCCTTCGGGGGCGAGTAGAGTGGCGCACGGGTGAGTAACGCGTAGATAACGTGCCCTCTGGTGGGGAACAACCTTCCGAAAGGAAGGCTAATACCGCATAAGACCACAGAATCCACGGATTAAGGGGTTAAAGATTTATCGCCAGAGGATCGGTCTGCGTATGATTAGCTTGTTGGTGGGGTAAAGGCCTACCAAGGCTACGATCATTAGCTGGTCTGAGAGGATGATCAGCCACACTGGAACTGAGACACGGTCCAGACTCCTACGGGAGGCAGCAGTAGGGAATATTGCACAATGGGGGAAACCCTGACGCAGCAATGCCGCGTGAGTGATGAAGGCTCT
>JAUHWN010000060.1 GCA_030424665.1 Bdellovibrionia bacterium
ACATTTGAAAAATCGGGCTTGATACTCTCTACTTGCTGCCAAAGTTCTGGTAAATGCTCTTGAAAGTGCTCAATCATTTTTGAAACTTTAAAAAAGAACATGCCGGCATTCCAATAAAAGCGCCCCTGTTCTAAAAATTCCTGAGCCGTGGCCTTATTGGGTTTTTCCCTAAAACCTTTGGTGGGGTGGGCTTTTATATCGAGCATTCCCTCGGCAAATACGTCATCAGTAACTTCGATATAACCAAAACCCGTTGCCGGATAATGGGGCTTAAGCCCGAGAGTCACTACCTGCCCACTTTCTGCGCAGGTCTGGGCCACTTGAATCGCCTCATTAAAAACGTCGGTCTTAAGAATCAAGTGATCTGCGGGAAAAACCCCCACAATTTCGTTTTCTTTAGATTCTTGTCGCATTTTGTGAAGGAGCAAAGCCACTGCAGGAGCTGTGTTGCGCCCCATGGGCTCAATCAAAATTTGCTCTGTGGGAATATTTAGATCGTGATAAACTCGATCTGTTAAGTGCTTTACTTCACCAACAGTGACAGTCCAGGGAGAACCAAACTCACTAATTCGCTTCAAAGTTTTTAACAACAACGACTCATCGAGAAGTTCACAAAACTGTTTTGGAAAATTAGCCCGAGAAAGGGGCCAGAGTCTGGTACCAACACCACCAGACAGAACAACTGGAATCATTGTCTCTCCCTACATAATTGAGCCCTAGATTAGGCTATTTAACATTCATTAGGGACCGATAATGCCTTGCAGCGATAGGTCCTTTAAGATTGCACTAACTTGACGTGCTAAGCTTTATTGAAATGGCTATTCTGATATACTAAAATAACTTTAATAGCTTAGCAGAAATGATCTTTCTCAAAGATCGAAAGCACAGGGAAGAGAATGCTTGTAGAAAGAAAGCAATTTGGACAATTTTTAAAAGACCGAAGAGTCGAAGCCGGCCTCTCGCAAGAAGTAGTGGCGAAGAAACTCGGTTATTCTTCAGCACAATTTGTTTCTAATTGGGAGCGAGGAATATCGTCTCCACCCATTGATCGCCTATCGAATATTGCGGATCTCTATCAAATTCCGCACAACCAATTGATTGATGTCATTTGCGATGAAACTCGGGATTACCTCAAAGCGGTTTTAAAAAAAGATAAAACAAAAAAGCCACGCCCACGTACGCGCCGTTCATAATGGTACCAAGTACCTATTGGGGATGCGTAAAATCAAAAAACCATGACTATAAAAAAAAGCTCCAACATCAGGAGCTTTTTTATTCTAAAGTTTTTAATAACTCAGGTATTGCGACTATGACTCCGCAGCCAAATCTAAAACTTGTGATTGCTTAGGGCCATCGTTATCAAATCCGTTGTCGGCGTTTTCTTCAACGTCGGCTTCATCGTCGAAATCGTCTGGAGCATCCCAATCAAATTGATCATCAGCATCCCACTGGGCCGCCCAATCCATTTCTTGGCCTTGCTGAGAATCCATATTCTCGGCCATGGCAAAACTCGCTGAAAAAAGAACTAGAATCGAAAAAATAAGTGCTTTCATTGGACCTACCCTTGTTAACTATACCCTCAATAGAGCAAGGCTCGGACCAGGACTCGACCTTCGTTGAACCCTCTGTTAGACCTGAAGTCCAACTGGGTGTCGAAACCTAAACAGCTGTCTAAATGTTTGTAATCACTTTGTATTTATCTCGATTTGAGAATCCAATACGATACCATCTATCTCCCATATTCGAAACATTACGAAACATTTCTTCTGAGGAACGATTGGTATTCTACTCTCTCAAAGGCGCTTAAATTGATTTCAACAACAAATATTCAACAAAGGGTACATCAATGAAGAAACTTTTAATCGCACTCAGCTTGGTATTAATTCCAACTTTTAGTTTTGCTTCTAGTGGAAGTAGTAACGGTCGTGACCTTCAATTTAAGAACAGCGAAGCTGGCTTTGTCTCAGAGTCGGTCGAACACTCAATGCGCATCTTTAGCCAAACTCAATTTTACATGGCAGTTAAAGTAACAGGTCTGCAGGTTCAAATCCCACAAGCCGGAGAAAGTCTAGTCACTCTGTCCCTCAGTGATGGGAACGAGATGACTTATACATGCTTTCAGTTCGACGACTGGAGTCGCAGTGGTACTGTCCTTAAGAAGGAAGTTGCCTGTCGATAAGCCATACATTCACTTTGGGCCGACTCATATCCCCAAGCCCTTGTTTCGGCCCAAAATTAAGGGTAAAAATCTTCTAGACGCCCATCAAAGGGCGACAAATTCAGGCTTAGTAACCAAGGCTAATAAACGGAGGTTGAGTCAGTGCAGTTTCGAATTCTTTTAATAGGATTTGCATTCATATGGACTTCTTTTGCTCAGGCAAAGGGGCCAAAGACTGTCGATAAAGGTTTTTATATTGTGCCGACCTCGCCTGAATTGGTTTCCTATTCACGTTTTGATATAAAGATCGTCAATGCCTTCAAAGGTCCCTCGACTCAGAAAATCTCATACGTTTTTCCAGAGATCCTAGTGGGCGCCAATGACCAACTCGTGGAATTTACCCGAATTCCTCAAACCGAAAATAGTTGGATCAGTGATTCAATGCGTGCCGAATGCACAGTGAATGACGATATGTTTTCGTGCAATATTTATTTAATTGAACCCGGCGAACCGAAGCAACAAGCGAGTACACAAGATCAATCGATCGATTGGATCATTCCAAAAGCTTTTGCAAATTTGAATCCTCAGACTCACACGCCCCTTGATTTAAATCGATCTTTGGCCCACCTACAAAGCCTTAATCTCACTCCTGAACAGCTGTTAAGCTATCAAATCATCGTTAATGACTTTTTCTCAGGTGAGCCGGCTGGAATTCTTTTTTACGAATTCCAATAGTTCCATAAGGTATTTACATATTTTTTTCTGAGAAAATGCTCATTTGCCTTACCGCAATTCGACGGGTAAAAACTTTTCTGCAAGGCCCGTATCTTTAATGTTTTTTAAGCTCGCTTTGAGGTCACTCAACTCTTCGGAATACCAGGATTTAAAGAACTGACAGTCGGCCACAAGCCTTGGCGGATCGCCCTGCCTTCGCCCCACGACTTCATGCTTTACTTTTAGCTCTAAAACGTCTTCGATGATGGTTTTTAAATCATACAAAGAATAGCCACGGCCCAATCCAATATTTGAAATAAAAACATTTTCTGTATTGAGTTGATCAAGGGCCTTTAGGTGAATTTTTGCCAGGTCATTGACGTCGATAAAATCTCTGACACAAGTCCCATCGCGAGTATCGTAATCATCGCCAAAGATCATAACGGGGCGATTTTCAAGGCCCGCACGAATCATATTCGGAACAATATGGGTTTCTGGATCATGCCACTCCCAAAGCTCCCCCTCCGGGTCACATCCCACAACGTTAAAGTAGCGAAGAATACCGGCTTCCTTTCCAGGAAAACTGTCTTGAAAATCAATAACCATTTCCTCACAGGCTTTTTTCGTATCTCCATAGGGGTTGATCGGAGCTTGAATATGATCTTCAGAAATAAAAGCTTCGTCTGTAATACCGTAGGTCGTGCAACTTGAAGAAAAAAGAATTTTATCAGTCCCAGCCATGGACATAGCCCATAACAATGAGCGCGTTCCTTCGACATTGTTTTCGTAGTACATATCGGGGTGTTTATTAGATTCAGCGATTATGGCTTTGGCCGCAAAGTGAACCACGGCATCGATGTTTTGGCTGGTAAGGACGTCTTGGATTTTTTTAGAATCCGATAACTCGCCTTCGATAAATTCGCCCCATTTGACGAAGTCTTTGTGGCCCGTTGAGAGATTGTCATAGGTAATGACTTCGTGGCCTTCAGCCGCAGCCGTTTTACAGAAATGACTGCCGATATAGCCGGCTCCACCGGTTACCAGAAGTTTCATAGCCAAACAGTCCTTTGTTTGAAATTCCCCGAGGGTATTTGTCTGCAATCAAGTGCGATCGCGCTCGATCACCAGCAAATAGCCCCTTTTTATAGCACCAGTCTAATCAGGGATTGGGAGCAATACAAGCGGTTAAGCGTGGGCTTCTTCGGCAAATACTTCGGGCTGAGTGGTCATGGTCGCAAGCGCCTTGATCGCCGAATCGGTATCGTTAATCACAAAAAGGTGGATACCAGGGGCTCCCACTGCTTTTAGGTCTTCTACAAACTCTAAGAAGCAATCGGTGATTTGATTTTGACTAGCCGTCTTTGTCTCGTCTGGTAAAGAATCAAAGTACTTTTTTGATATAGGCACATCAAAACGATCGGTCATACGCTTTGCCTGTTCCTTTGATTTTAATATACGAGTCCCGAGCAAAATCGGAATATCAAGCCCCTCTTTTGCACAAGTCTCTAAAAACTCACCATAGCTGGAGTGGTCAAAAACCATTTGCGTAATTCCGTACTCGGCACCGGCCTCGACTTTTTTTCTAAAAAACTCAATGCGCTCACCTTGGTTGGGATGATCGGGGTAAACCGCGCAGCCAATACAAAAATCCGTTTTATCCTGACCCGTCGATTTAAAACCTGGGCGCTCGAGGTACTTTCCTTGATTGAGCTTTTTAATCTGCTCAATCAATTCAAAGGCGTAATTATAGGCTCCTGGTCGCGCCTTCCACTCTTTTTCCCCTTGGGGTGGATCGCCACGAAGGGCCAATATATTGCGAATTCCAAAGTAATGGTGATCAACCAGCTGGTTTTCAACTTCTTCTGGCAAAATATCTCGACAGGTAAAGTGGGCGATACACGGAAATCCAAATTGCTCTTTGATAGCCTGAGCAATGGGCAGACTTCCCCCTCGCAAAGAACCACCTGCACCTTTGGTGACCGACAAAAACTCGGCTCCGGTTTTAAGGAGTGATTCGATTTGCGCGAGGATGCGCTCACGATTAGCGCCATTGCGCGGCGGGATCACCTCTGCTGAGAGTGTGAAATCCCCCTTACCAATAAGATCTGTGATTTTAACGTCCGGCTGATACATAGTTCTATTATGTTGCAATCGCCATGGAAAGCAAGAAAATGCTTTCAAAAGAAGGTTTTAGACGCAGGCAACAGTCTTGTTTTGAGCAACCCTATGGAGGGTTCCTCGGCGGATATCTAAACCTAGAGACAACTTTTGCGAAGGTTCTTACTAACCGAGGTGCTTTATGACGGCCCACCTTTTCAGCGGGGCAATTCAAGGTGATCGAAGAGCTCTTCATGATCTTCGAGTCGGATAAAGGGTGCCGTAACAAGGCCATGAAGAAAAACGTAGAGTCGCAAAAGACTCTGCTCATCTTTATCCGGAAAGTAAGTGCGCAACTTACCTAAAAACTTCTCTTCGATGCCAATAAACTCCTCTTGAATCCAAGAGTCTTTGAAGCGCCAGTAGGTATAAAACAATGTCGCCTCGGGGCAGTTTTCAATGCGAAGGCGCGATTTCTTCAAAATTTCTATAAAACTCAAGCCTTTGCTCTCGGGACCAAATGCATAGAACACATCGACAAAACTTCTCAAAGCTCCCTGAAGCATTTCTTTTTTTGAACTGCCAAAATATCTATAAATAAGGGGGCGACTAATATCAGCTTTTCTTACCAAATCAGTCACTTTCCACTGCAAGTGGCCTTTGCTGGCCTCTAATTGAAAAATTGAAGTGGAAATTTTGTAAATAGTATCTGATTTGCTAGACCGCTTTTTTTCGCTCACACCCGAAATATTGCTTCAATAGGGTCATGAGGCAACAGAATTCTGAAATTGTGTAAACTCGTACGAGTCGGCTTCTCGCTCAATTCTTGTTAGTTTTGGTTCTGTTGATGTTATTCAGCGAATTAATAAAAACCAGAACTTGAGGTTCAATATTATGAATATTACAGAGTCCAGAGAGCATACAGATCCATCGACAAATCGTAAGAATTCTGATTTCTACAAAGATCTCCTCGCCCTAGGAACTGAAATAAAATCCCTGCGATCGCAAAAAACGATCCGTCAACTTCACCTCTTTAACGGTTTAAGTTGGCTCATATCAATTATAGGTTATGGGTTTTCATGGAGTGGCATTAGCCTATTTGCCATTCTTTTTCTCGCCCTCGGAAATTTTACTCGCTGGTCCTTAGTCTTTCACACGATCAACCACGGAGCCGCCGATCACTTTGTAAAAAAGTCCTCTTGGCTGCACAGCTCAAGGTTTGCCCACTCTTGGAGACGATTTATCGATTGGCCCGATTGGATTCTTCCTCGTTATTGGGACATCGAACACAATAAACTTCACCACCATCACACCAATCACTCCATTGATCCAGATCTCGTATGGAGAAATACAAAACATCTGCGAAACATGGGTGCTCCTCTTTTTGTGAAGTACCTTCTCTTATTTATTGTTTCTATTATTTGGAAACCTTTTTACTACGCCCCCAATACAATTGTTGAAACCTACCACAGGAAGGGCCTTCGCGACTCAAAAAACATCGACTTCGATGTATGGAATCCATTTCAAAAAATGGGACGAGAACTTTGGCTTCAAAGTTTGCTCCCCTACTTTTTTTATCGTTTTCTATTGATACCCATGTTGTTTTTACCGCTCGGCCAAAGTGCCGTCATTGCGGTCATCATCAATAGTGTGCTCGCTGAATTTCTCGCAAATTTTTATGGCTTCGTTGTTATCGCCACCAATCACACCGGAGACGATGTGCCCCTCTATCACGACAAACACCGAAGTCGTGAAGAAGCCATGCGCCGTCAAATCGAATCCAGCGTGAATTTTTCTAACGGCCCCATTGTTGATTTTTTCTTAGGTGGTCTCAATTACCAGATCGAGCACCACCTCTGGCCCCGAGAATCGATTTACCAGTACCGGGCCATAAAACCTAAACTTAAAAATTTATGTCAGAAATATGAAGTTGATTATAAGGAGCAATCGGTTTTTGCCAGAACAATCAAGACATCTCGACTGATTGTCGGTCAAGATCAACCTCAATTTCTTTAGAGTTATCAATTTAGAAAACGTTTTAAGAAGAAAAACCACTCGCAAATAGGTCAAATATGTTTTTAATCGGTTTACTACTCGGATACATTTCAGGAACAGTCACAGAATCCCTCGGTCATAAGTATTTTGGTCATCCCAGAAAATGGCAAAGGGCCCTTTACCGAAAATACCCTTCTCTATTTTCCCCATTTTTAAATCCCATGTACCAACATCTGATTATTCATCACGGTAAAACCTATCAAAGCCATATTTTCCAGCAATTTGAATCTCTCGATCACAAGCGCATGGTAGACTCTTGGATCCAAAGAAAATTGAAATCGAAGCTAGCAAACCTTATCTGGCTCGAACATTACAACCTGACACTCAAGGGCTTGAGTGGGACTCTTCCCTTTGCCATTCCTTTTCTCATCGGGCCTCTTATCATCGGATTGATTTTTGGTAGAAGTGCCTTCTTAGGGGCTTTGATTCTCGCATTTTCGCCCGTTTGGATGAGTAAGTACATCCATCCTTTGATTCACAATCCCCAATCGATTCCTGAAAGCCATAAACTGATTCGTTGGATTGCAAGGGGCCCCTTGGGGCTTTGGGCCTTAAAGAATCACTATATTCATCACAAGTATCCCGAATATAATTTCAATTTGGTTCCTGGCGGTGACTACCTCACCGGACATTACAAAAGGCTTTCTCCGAGTGAAGAACTTGATTTCGCGCAGAAAAAGGAAACCTATTTAGAATTAGCTTTTGGCAGGTGTTCGATCCATGAAAAAGTTTCTGCAAATTCTTGCGGCCCTTCAAATGCTTGCGGCTCTTCCGATGCTTGCGTCTCTTCCAATAAAGATCTCTATCAGTCTAACCAGGGCTCTAGCACATTTTCTGAGCACGACTCCACCGACTTCGATATCGCCTTAGTAAAAAAAGCTTATATAGCACGCAAAAACCCTAGTTATGAAGATCGCTTTCAGTTTCAACAAACTCTTTTTCAACTCAAAAATAAAATGCCTGACTATGATGATATCGAATTAGGTGAACTTGATTTCGGTTATGGGCCAGAAGACCGAAAGACCATTCAATTTTCTGAGTGGAGTCAGAAAAAGGAATTTGTTCGCGAAACCTACGCGCTGGCTCCAGAAGGTGGAGTTTACTACCGAGGTGAGAAATTTCACACCGGCGATGTCTTGCTGATGAATAGTGAAAATAACTCCGATGGAATGTTTTCGACACTGACGAACTCTCCGATTCAATTTGGTCATATCGCACTCGTCGTCATGCTCAGGTCCCAGGGGCGCGAATTTCCGGCGATTATCGAAATGTGCAAAAACGGTGTGGTTAGCATGCCGCTCAAGGCGGCTCTTTCTAGTCGCGTGAGCACTTACAATGAGATTTATTCGCCCACAGAGGGAGTGACCGCCGATCAACGAAGAAAAATCGAAGACTTGGCCCATGAATACCTAGAACACTCCTATCCCTTTGATTTTAACCAGAGCCTTAACGACAAAACCTCAATGACCTGTTCCCAACTCGTCTTTGATATTTACAAAAGAGTGGGACTCGAAGGCCCGACGTCTCGCTCTTACTACGATAAAAAAACTCTAGCGAACTTAAAACATCTCGGTATACCAAGGGCCCTTGAACAGGCTTATTTGATGCCAGAAGATTATTGTCGATCTGAAAATTTTTATTTAAAAAGCGTCGTTGATAACCATCAGTTTACAAAGCTTCTGAGTCGAGCTCTTAGTCGAAATCGCTTTCAAGAAAATTGGACCACTTCTGTTTTAAATCCAAGTTCCTATCCTTTCTCATTTTACCTCTTTCGCTTCGTTGTAAAAACGATTCAATCTGGTGACTTTCTTTCTGCATTCTTTCTAAAACGTCTTGTTGGCTTGCCGAAAGAGCTCTTTCCAAAAGGGGCTTTGAACTTTCTATCTTTGGCTTCGATTGCCGATGCCAGTGCCGTTGCCATGACTCTGAAGATTCAAAGGGAGTTAAGTTTTCAAAATATAGTTTTTACTTACGAAACTTGGCAGGATTTAGAAAACGACCCACAAGTGAAAGCACTCAGCCAAGAGGCCCTAAAAAATTGGTCCCAGTTTTTCCGCTCTCCACTCCACCAGCGAAACGAAGAAATGGCAGAAGCCTACTAGATTACAGAAGCCTTCTAGATCGAATCGGCTTTAGCCAATTAGATCGAATGACATGAAGCCTGCTTAATGCCTAGAGAATAAACATAGACTTAGCCCCAGCATTAGAGCTGAGCCTAATTTTACAATTTGATGCCCTGACTCAGAGGCCATTTTCGTAGGTTTGAGGGATATCACTTGTTAGACTTTCTGCAAACGGGAGGGTTTATGAAATATCTTGTGGCATTGATGCTTTTGCTGTCCAGTTCGTGGGCTTTGGCTTTTGAATCTCAAAGTTCTGGTCCTTACATACCATTTGGTGGTGCCTATCAGTGGGCCGAGGATTCTGAAATCGTAGAAATGATGATGGAAGAAATCCGCAAGGTCGAACTCGAAATCGAAGAGGAAATGGCCCAACTCAGCGGCGAAACCTCAGAGGACTACGACCCTTCTCTTAATACTGAAATTGAAATCGAGATCGAAGATACAGGCCCACAAAATATCGATATCGAAATTAATGCCCACAAAGAGGCCAGCACCGGTTCAAAATATGGCTGGGGCAAGGCCCATAATGGATATGGTTATTGCTATAAGTGGACTAAAGATGGAAGAGTTTTAAATGCGGGCCAACCAGTGGCCAATAAATTCTGCGAACAAGTGGACCCGAGCTACTATTCTTGGGGCACAGCCCACAATGGCCACACCTACTGCTACCAGTACACTTCTGATCATGTCGCAATGAATGGCGGCACCCCAGTCGCAGACCGCTACTGCGAAGACTAAGGCAAAATTCAATCTCAATTAACTCTGATGACCCAGCCAAAGACTTCAGTCTTTGGCTTTTTTTTAAGATAACTTCAGCTAAAAGTATTCATTCCCTAACTCAAAAAGAACACGAACCAGAAGACTCCTCTTAACAAAACAATGATAAAATAAATCCGATTAAGGTTGGACTTTTTAGAGCCTGACTGTCATAAAGGGTGCTTTTTTACCGCTCATTCTAGAAAAGCAAAAGGGCCCCTCAGATGGCAATTATCACCCAATATTTAGGCAAATATAATCTTCGAATCGAAATTCTTGCAGGACTCACGGTCGCATTGGCTTTGGTACCTGAGGCTGTGGCTTTTGCCTTTGTTGCTGGTGTCCCGCCTCTTGTTGGCCTATACGCGGCCTTTTTTGTTTGCTTAATCACATCCCTTTTCGGAGGTCGCCCCGGTATGATATCGGGTGCTACCGGAGCACTTGCTGTTGTCATGGTGAGCCTAGTTGCCGAACACGGACTTGAATACCTGTTTGCAGCCGTCATTTTGATGGGAATTTTGCAAATTATCATGGGACTCTTCAAGCTCGGAAAATTTATTCGACTCGTACCCGAACCTGTCATTTACGGCTTTGTTAATGGCCTTGCCATTGTCATTTTCTTGGCCCAGTTTTCACAGTTTAAAGTTCCAGGTCCCGATGGATCGGGCCAGGTTTGGATGTCTGGCTCCTCTCTTTATATAATGCTTGGCCTAATTGCCTTAACAATGGCTATCATTTTTTTACTTCCGCGACTCACAAAGGCCTTTCCAGCCTCTCTTGCCGCAATTCTCGCAATTTCATTTTTAGTTATTGGTTTTAATATTCCAACTAAATCAGTGGGTGATCTTGCCTCGATTAGTGGCTCGTTCCCTCTACCCGGCATTCCCGATATTCCTTTTACTTGGGAGACTTTGAAAATTATCTTTCCTTATTCTTTGATTCTCGCTTGCATCGGTCTTATTGAATCATTACTCACCCTGAGCTTAGTGGATCAAATTACCGAAACCCGAGGCCGAAGCAATAAAGAGTGTATCGCACAGGGTTCGGCGAATGTGATTACTGGGTTTTTTGGTGGCATGGGTGGTTGTGCCATGATCGGGCAAAGCATGATTAATGTCAGTTCCGGTGCAAGGGGTCGCCTTTCGGGAATTGTGGCCTCCCTGAGTCTTCTCAGTTTTATTCTCTTTGCAGCCCCATTAATTGAACAAGTCCCCATCGCGGCACTTGTGGGAGTTATGTTTGTCGTCTGTATCGGAACTTTTGAATGGACGAGTATTAATATTCTCCACAAAATTCCACGCTCCGATGCCATTGTTATTGTTCTTGTCACAGTCCTCACAATTATTTTCGATTTAGCCATTGCCGTAGTTGCAGGTGTTATAATGGCAGCTCTGGTATTTGCCTGGGAAAGCGCCATTAGAATTCGCGCTCGAAAGCGAATTGATGAAAACGGAGTTAAGCATTACGAAATTTGGGGACCACTGTTTTTTGCATCGACTGCGACCTTTCAAGATAAATTCGATCCTATTAACGACCCCGAAGAGACTGTTGTAGATTTTAGGGAGTCTCGTATCGCTGATCACAGTGGTATTGAAGCTATAAAGAAGTTAGCGGCTCGGTACCAGAAGGTCGGAAAGAATCTTCGCTTTCGCCACCTTAGTGAAGATTGCAGACGACTACTTGATCGCGCCGGCACCTTAGTCGAAGTTAATCTCGATGAAGATCCCCACTACAGCGTAGCCACTGATGACTTGGCTTAAGCTCTTTTGCAAAGAGCTAACTTAGTAGGAGATGGCTTGGCTCGCTTTAGGGTGTGTTGCAATACTAAGCGGCCCGCCGTCTTAGGCGTCAGCTTGAGGTTTATTTTCACGGGTCGTAACTATTTCGTCAGTTCCCGGAGGTGCCGTCGGCACAAGCTCTTTTTCTCGGCCCGCCACTTCAATTAAGTCTTCAGGAGCGCCCAGTTTTCTTAAGATCTTTTGCACACGCTTTAAAGCTTTAGGGCGATCGACGATCGTTTCGATGGTCGCTAAAATGATTTCAGCATCCAGGGCCACAGACTGGTTTTCGATATAAAAGAGCGCAAGGCGCGACTTCCACGGACGAATCAATTGATTATAAGCGATATCCGGATCTTCTTTACCCTCTAAAATATCTCCTTCATCGGCAAAAACGATCGATGCCAGGTCAGTAATTCCGGGCCTGACATCAAGTAAGCCTTTTTCGATATCTGTATAAAGATCCGTTTCTCTTTTTACGTTAGGTCTTGGACCTACCAGTGACATATCCCCTGCTAAGACATTGAGGAGCTGGGTCATTTCATCAAGTTTATACTTTCTTATAAACTGACCCACCGGTGTAATTCGATTGTCGTTATTTTGAGTCGAATCCACACCCGACTTGTCAGCATTGATAATCATGGAGCGAAGCTTGATCATTTTAAAAAGCTTGCCACCCTTGCCCACGCGATCGGCAATATAAAAGGGCGAATGCTTGTCTTGCCAAAAAACCGCAAGAGCTGTCGGCACAGTAACCGGGCTTGAAGCCATTAATCCAGAGGCAGAAGCTACGATATCAAAAAGACGTTTCATTAAAAACTCCTATAGGACCCAACTATTTAGTCATGTATCTGGCAAGTCAGGCATCGGCCCCAAAAGAAGAGGCCATCCTTTCACAAAAATTAAAGAGTCATCTCAAAGCTTGAAGGGCCTTTGGCCTTAACCCGACCATTCATCATATCGTGGACTCTTTGCACGATATCTTCTTCGTTATAATAATAAACTTCCTCAAGGGGACCACTTGTCGGTGCTGGTGCATGGGGAAGACTCATTCTCACTGGATTACACTTAAAGTGATTCAATGGAACTCTCTCTGTAGCACCCGCTATAATTTCACCGGCAAG
The DNA here is from genome assembly GCA_030424665.1 of Bdellovibrionia bacterium. Classification (GTDB taxonomy): domain Bacteria; phylum Bdellovibrionota; class Bdellovibrionia; order Bdellovibrionales; family JAGQZY01; genus JAUHWN01. Next base: position 12,806 of record JAUHWN010000060.1, read on the forward strand.
ACCACACGTCTCCCAGCTACCATCGGTTACGAGAAGTCTTCCAGTTTTCTTCACCGACTCCACTACGGTATCGTACTCAAGGGGATTAATGACTCTGAGGTCAATGACTTCAGCATCGAGGCCCCCTTGCTTGAGCATTTCTGCTGCTTTTAAGTTGAGTAATGTCGCATGCCCCGCACCCACCAAAGTAATCTCGGATCCCTCGCGAAGAACTTGGGGTTTGATATCGTGAAGACTGACATCTTTAGAGTCTGGTAACTCATCGGTTTGATCATAGAGCCAACGATCATCGATAAACAAAACAGGATCATCACAAAGAGTCGATGCAATTAAAAGGTCTCTGGCATCGGCAACGGTTGCTGGCATAACAACCTTAAGACCGGGAATATGGGCGTACCAAGAGTGAAGAGCTTGGGAGTGCTGAGCCCCTTGCTGTCCACCGCGATTGATAATTCCGCGAATGGTGACCGCTGGATGGGCTTGCCCACCGAGCATGTGCGACCATTTGGCCGCTTGGTTGACCATTGGGTCTGCTGCCAAAACCATAAAGTCCATGCGCGGATGTATAACGATAGGTCTGTAATTACAAAGACCACTTCCGGCAGCTAAACCAGTTGTCGCAGCTTCGCTGACTGGCGTATCGATCACCCGATCTTTTCCAAATTCTTTATCGAGATCTTTCATAGAAGATCCCACATACCACGGACTCCACAGCCCTTGGCCGATGGCAAATACGTCTTTGTGGTTAGCTAATAAATGTCTGAATCCTTCTCGAAGAGCGGTACCGTAAGTATATTGAGTCATTAGTGACCTCCCTTCGGAGTGGCATAAACAGCTGTGAGTAACTGGGAAGTTTCGGGGTAAGGATCCTTTTCAGCTTGCTCCCAGGCCTTGTTCACTTCTGTTGCGACATCTTCATTCAACGCCGCAAAATCCTTTTCACTCATATGACCTTCAGCCTCTAGGGCTTCAAAGAGTCGTTTTATTGGGTCGCGAAGCTTCCAATGCTGAAGTTCCTCGCCACGCTTAAGACCCACATCGATATCTTCCCTTGGGCCAACATGTCCACGCCAACGATAAGTGACCACTTCTAAGAATCCTGGGCCTTCTCCGGCCCGAGCCACATCGAGAAGTTCTTTTGTTGCCTTTGCCACGGCAACGACATCGTTACCATCAACAACGCGGTAATTCACATTATGAGCCATGGCAAAGCGAGAAACGAGATCATTACTTTGTCGATAGTTAATATGTAGGTGGGAACTAAAAAGGTTATTTTCACAAACAAAGAGAACTGGAATTTTAAATACCGAGGCAAAATTAAGCGACTCGTGCACAGAACCCTCTTCGGCGGCTCCATCACCAAAGTAGGTCACTCCCACATCCCAAGAGTTCTTTCCGTTTTCTTGTTTATTATCCATTTTCGCGGCAAGGCCTCCACCGACCGCCATCGAAACCGTTCCTGCAACAATCGGTACCGAGCCGACAAAGCCACTTTCTCCACCGTAAAGGTGCATAGAACCACCCATACCTTTTGAACAACCCGTGGCTTTTCCAAGAATTTCAGCAAATAGACCGTGAACGGAATTACCTGGAGCTAAATAGTGACCATGACTTCTGTGGGTGCCAAAAGCGCGATCCGTTTTACGAAGGTGTCTGGCGACACCCGCTGCGATAGCCTCTTGGCCGATCGTCAAATGACAGGGGCATTGGATTTGACCCTCGTTAATCATATCGCCGATTTTTTCTTCGGCTTTTCGAATGAGAGTCATCATTCGAAGTTCTTCTTTTAAAAGAGTGGGGTCTTCTCCCGCGATATTGAGCTTTTCGCGGAATTCAGCAGGGTCTGCTAGCTTTCCTAATTCTAGGGTTTCGGTAAACATTCTTTTTCCTTTATCAGACAGCAAATCTTACCAGCATTCGATTTTTAACTATTTCTACTTCTATTCAAAAAGGGGCGAGCTTATTAAGCTTTATAGAAAGCTCTGACCTTTTCGATAATGTAATTTACTTCATCATTAGAAAGGGCTACGTGCATCGGAAGCATTAAGTAGCGCTCATTCATTTTTTCAGCGATTGGTAGACTCTGATTAAAACCGAGAGTTTTAAATTGGTGAACAAGTGTACCAGCCCACTGAACAATGGTGCCAATACCTTGTTCTTTAAGATATGTTTTTAATTCATCTCTTTGATCCGCTTCGAGTTCGTAGTTTTGATAGATATCGAAGTGGTCACCATCGGCATTTGGTCCCGGAGGAAGAGTTAGTTGAGATAAATCCCCTAATCCCTCTTGGTACATTCCCGCAATCTCGCGACGACGTTCGATTTCTTGGGGGTAACCCTTGAATTTATAATTCAAAACAGCGGCTTGCATATTATCAAGACGAGAATTCAAACCCCACTCAACCACGCGGCCTTCTTCGTCTCGACCGTGATCTCTTAAGAGTCGTACTTTTTTAGCGACTTGATCGTCATTAGTAACAACGAGGCCGCCATCACCAAAACAACCGAGAACCTTAGCCGGGTACAAACTAAACATACCGGCCATGCCAAATGTTCCTGCATTCTTGCCCTTCCACTTCGAACCGAGGGCCTGGGCAGAGTCTTCGATGACTTTGAGGTTGTGTTTTTTGGCGAGAGCCATAATCTCATCCATATTGCAGGTGCGACCATTCACTTGAACGGGCATTAGAAATTTTGTTTTAGGTGTGATGGCTTTTTCCATGGCTTTGGCAGTGACCATGTGATCAGGACCGTTTTCAACGAGCACTGGAGTTGCACCTGTAAAGTGGGCCGAAGCGGCGGTAGCGATGTAAGTATGGGTCGGCATAATGATTTCATCACCGGGCTGAACACCGGCTGCTCTTAAAGCAATGATGAGTCCGTCGGTTCCGTTAGCCACACCAACCACATGTTTAGCCCCAATAAATTCGCCAACGTTTTTTTCAAATTCTTCAACATCTCTTTGCAGAATGTAAGCTCCACGCGAGCAAACTTCATCCATGACTTTGAGAAGGTCATCACGTTGATTTTTATAAAGTGCCTGATAATTAAAAAATGGAATATTCATTTGTGTAGCCACACCCGACTCCTCTTATGACGCGCAAGCTAAATCTCTAGCCTGTCCTATATATGCATTAAGAATTACGAAAACACAATACTCTGGGAATCCAGGCCTGGCAACGGGCGAATCCCCTTGTGGGAACGAAAAATTAAAATTGAAACCCTAAGCTGATAGATGGAGATTTTAAAACGGAAAAATTCTCCCCTTCGAACTGACTCGACTCGGCCAAGAGTTTTGACTCGACGGGAAAGACTTGAAGATTTACACCAATACGGAGTTTCTCATCTAGAAACAAGAGCCCCATCGACATTTCTAAACTGGGAAGGAAACTCCCAGACTCAAATCTGTCAGGACTCAAACGAAGGCCGCCAGCCGAAGAAAAAGCGGCCTCCCTAACTTCATGATAGATACTTAAACCGCCCCCAAAACGAAAAAAAACATAGGATTCATAAATAGCTTCGAACTGTATACTTAGATTGAGTGCTTTAAATAAAAACTCCGCATCCTTAGAAGTCACACAGCCAACTGTCGCGCCTCCGCCACACGCACCTAAACTGAGGTCACTCAGTTCGAATGATAACTCTTGGTAACCTATGGCTATCTGCAAATTCTGATAATACAATTCTCTACCTACTTTCACTGAATAATAGGAATCAGTTGATGGCATTGAGCTGTGATTCACTCTGCCCTGGACGGGAGAATAACCTAACTCTAGAAGGACCGCCTTAGACTCAGAAACCAAGACTAGAGTAAAAGCCATCAGAAACACTCTAAAAAAGTTACTCATATTTAGCGTCCTCTCTAAGTAGATAATTTTAAAATAACTCCAGTAGTACTTTTTCTAAAGAGTTTAACTGATTTAAACGCTCTATGTACTCAAGAATATCTTTCTTCGAGATGCGCCAAACATCGTTTTGCAGAGGGTAGGCATGGCCCGCCGTTAAATAGATAACGCCGTTAACATCGTAAAGACTGACTTCGTGACGAGGCCTCCAGGATTCGAAGCCTTTTAGTTTGATCCACTGAATTCCATCCGTGCTGACCCATACGTCACCAAAATTTGTACTTATACCTCCGGGGCGGTGGTAACCACCGGCCATTAGCACGAATTCCTCAGTGACAATGTAAGTTTCCCAAAATCTCTTTTTCCAGGGAACCTTAGCGACTTCCACGGGATTTAAATTTTCATCAAACTGGTAAATTTCATCAAGACCTTGCCAGCGGTTTTGGTGGCTACGACCTCCAATGAGAAACAATTGGTCTTTAAAAACAAAAAATCCCGAGTGACACTCTCTGACCGAAACAGACTCTAAGGGCTTTTTCTCCCATGTATAATTATCATCAGAAATAAAAAGCTCAGCCGTTTTTGAATAAAAACCATAACCTGTAACAACAAGGGTCTGTCCCTTGTAGAGAGCCACACAAGTTCCCCAATAGTTAGACCAAGGAGGATCACGATCTACGAATTGCCAGCTTAAAAAGTCACTTGTTTTAAAAAGTGCGCCGTTGGTACAACTCATAAAAAACTCATTTTCAATAGACCAAATTAGCGGATGTGTCGTGTTCCGCTCACAAGGAAGCATACCCTTCGAGACCCAATTAGAGAAATCTCGAGTTATAAAATAGTCATTTAAATTTTCACCATAGGTATATCCACCAACTATGTAGGAAAACTCCCCACTGGAAATTTCACCGGCCGAATCTCTAATGTGAAAGCCCGAGCTTTGAGAATGAAGCTTCCAGGTAGCCAGGCTTCGCAAAAACCACGATTGGTGAACTAAATTCAAAGCCAACAGCAACATCAAACAGATAAAAAAGAATCTTAAAAACTGGTTCAAAACTCGGTCCTCGCTCCCTCAATCGTAAGAGTGGCCTGTCAGATTTAACTTGTCTAGGACCTCACAAGCCCTTACTCACAACATGTTGCGTCGAGCCTGCACTCTCCCTAATTGTCATTGCCCATCGAATCGGCTTTCGATACTAATAAAGGCGTTTTTTAAAGCGATAAATAAGGAGAAATCCATGGCCAATTCGATGGACTTTCAAGCTCTCAACAATCACCTAAAGTCTCGAAAAGTGAAAGACGACTCTCAAGAGTGGTACGCGAGCCTCAATGAGCGAAAAATTGCAGAACTCGAATTTCACAATCGGGATCGCGATAAAAACTTAACTGAAAGCCTACCCCAGGACTCCTACGAGCTTCTCCATGGAAACAAAAAATATTACCAAACAACCAATACCTCGCGCGAATATGTGAGTGAGTGGATCAAAGAAAATGCGAAAGACAAAGTCTTTCTCGATTACGCTTGTGGAAATGGGGGCAATGCCATCGAGGCCGCTAAGGCCGGCGCGAAGATGGCGATTGGTCTCGATATCAGTGATGTCTCCGTAAAAAATGCCACCCAAGAGGCCGATGAAAAGGGACTCAGTAACACCTGCTTTATTCAAGGTGACTGTGAGAACACAAAACTCCCAGACAATAGCATCGACACGATTATTTGTAGTGGAATGCTTCACCACCTCGATCTCAGTTTTGCTTTTCCAGAACTCAGACGAATTCTCAAGCCCGGTGGTAAAATCCTCGCGGTAGAAGCCCTCAATTACAATCCGATCATTAAAATATACCGAATGATCACACCGAGCATGCGAACCGAATGGGAAAAGAACCACATTCTTTCATTAACAGATGTGAAGTTTGCCAAGCGCTTTTTTAAAGTTCAAAACATTAAGTTCTGGCACATCTTCTCTTACTTCAGCGCTTTTCTTCACAAGCAACCAAGCCTTATGAAGTTAGCACTAGGTACAGGGAACGCTCTAGATACTTTAGCCACGAAAATGCCTGGCCTTCAGTTGATGGCATGGCAATTTACTTTTGAAATGGTAAAAGAGGAGAAGAAGGACTAGCTCTAAGCTAGCCAAGATAAATACCCTGAGCACGCATTGTGGTAACTTTCTTAGTCCTCTTTTGTTGCTTCTAAATATAATACCTTATGACTCTCATCGGGCAGGTTAGGACTTATTAACCTAAGATGGCCGAAGTGAGACTCTCCCATAGAAACTTCCGTTGGCAGGTCGTAAAGCTTTCCAAAGACAAATCGCTTTAATATTTTTTTGGCTGCCATGGTATCTGGAATCAGATTATAGTCGACAGCGAACTTCTTTACGGGTCGAAGTACTTTTTGTTTCAACGAAACAGATTCGACAGGAGTGCCCCCGAATAGCTGACACCTAAAGCCTGCTTCACTACAAAGCTCCTTCATTTCTCTTGTACCGTAATATTTTACCGAATAGGGAGACGGATTGAAGTCGAATAAATCACAATTTGCAGTAGTGATTAGCATCTTTCCCCCTGGGCGCAATAGCTCTCTGCAATTTTTAAAAAACTCAGGCGCACTCGGAAGGTAGTACAAGGCTTCGAAGAGTATAATCACATCAAGACTATTCTTTGGGAAAGGAGGGTTCATAGCATCCATAACCCTAATATCAACTGAATCACCGTAAACATCTTTGCAGTGAGAAACTAACTCGTCAGAAATGTCTCCAGCCACAAATGATCGAGACACACTATTGATAAGTCCAATTCCGGGGCCCGATCCACAAGCTAGCTCTACTACGTCTTTATTTATGCATTTCTCTGCAGCCCAATGGTACCGCTCTTCAAGCCGATGAATTTGCTCCAAGGGAGCCTGGTCTTTAGAAACCTCGGTAACCGAAACAAATCTATTAGGATCCATGTTAACTTTTTCCATTATGCACCCTCCTACTGATCACATCTTAATAACTCTATTAATCGAGAATTGAAACTATTTTGTTGAACGTCATACAAACCAATGTCGTTGGCCCTACGAAACCTTTGAGTCAAAATCAGCACTGAATCCGACCGCTCGACAATCAAGCGATCCTCCGCCCCCCAACGAACCTTTACCTCTTTTAATTCTGCGAGTTCACCTTTACAACCCGGATATTTCTTTAAGAAGTTTCTAAAAGGATTAAAATAGAGGCCAATGAAACGTCGTTTATTTTCTTCTAAGGAGTATCCAGAAGCTATATCAAATCGGTCTATGATTCCCCATTCAATATCCCACTTTAAGCTTAACGAGAATTCCTTGTTTATACTCTCGTTTTGCTCAATCGCAATAGGCTTAAAGTAATTCCGAAACGCCCGAGTCTGGAAGCGCGCTCTATCGGAGTTTTTATCGATTTTAAAACCAAATAGTAGAGGCAGAAAAAGGAATATTAAAAGCATTTTAATATTCAAAATCGCCCCTTCAAATAGATGGCTCGAGAAAGGGCCAACCAAAAAATATATTGGTGATTTACTTCCGCATCTTTAAAAGAGCATTCTGTGAGGCCTCCAAGGTGCATAAAAATCTGACAACCTAGTATCCCCAGGAAAAACCCTTGCCGGATACTCGTCTCGGGACTCCCTCTATAGGCCTGATAACACAGAACCATACTGAAAATTGAAAACAGCAAAAAAGAAACAAATCCGACAAGGCCGTTTCCCGACAAAAACTGAAAAAAATTGTTGTGCGCATGCCCTCTAAATCCATCCGCATAACCCAATTTTCCAAGATATGGAGCTACTATATTTTCGTTCTCACCATACCCTACTCCAAAAATTGGGTAATCTTTAAAGATTTCCCAATTGGCCTGCCACAGCACCAGTCGCTCCGACTGGCTACCAGAGTGCAATTCAAAGATAGAATCGACCCTTCGTTGAATCCCAGGGCTCAAAGTATATATACCTAAAAACATGATTGATAATATAAGAATAGTTATCCAACGCTTGATACCTGTCAGGCGCACTATCAAAACTGAAACGACAAGTCCTGCCAGCCCTATCCAAACACCACGCTGAAAAGACAAAAAACTAGATATAAAAGTAAAAAAGAATGCTGAACCGAAAAGGTAAAATCGATTTGACCAAAGGCGACTCGTCAAAAACAAACCTAGTAAGACACCACTGAGGACTCCCATCGAATTACCAAAAGTCATCGACATCCCAAAAAACCCTACTGACCTCCAGTGGGTTACAATTCTTTCTCCGCGTTCAATCGCAGAACCCAACATTTTTTCTGGTCCACGAATGAGATCTTTACCGGTGTAAAATTGAAAAATCGCGTACACAAAGATGACAAAAAGGACAAAATATAAAAAGTAAAAAAAGTATTTTTTCAGGCGATCCGAAAATTCAACCTGCATAATCGGAATCAATAAGAAGTATAATAGAATCCATCGAGCTCTACCTATTACATCTATCGTTTTCGCCCCCTCAGGAGAGTTGATTAATGCTCCAACAATAGCTCCTAAGAAGAGCACTAACAAGGAAACATCTATAATTTTTGATGAATAGTCTCGACTCCCAAAACTAATCTCATTAAATCGAATAGCAATTAGAACCAAAGAACAAAGTGCTGTCCCCCATCCGAATATCTCCATCCCAGCCATCGAAAGTAGTAAGGATAAAATATAAAACCCAAGAAAGAAAAGTATGGTGCCGACAAATGGCTTAGAAAGTGGACGATTGAGTTCTAAATACATAATTAACGACCCAAACCCCTCTCTATTACATGATCCACATATTCACGATATATCACATCGGAGTTAAGCTTTTCATCGAACAATCTTTGAGCCCCTTTTTGATAACACTCTAAAAGTCGATTATTTTCCAGAAGAATTCGCAAGCATGCTCCGAGCCCATTAAGATCACCTGATTCATAAAAAAGACCCGCCTTATATTGATTCAACAACTTTTTCATATCACCTGGACACGATGAAATTATAGGTACACCAGAAGATAGATAAACAAAGGCCTTATTGGGAAAAGCATCAACACTTTTAGTCATTGGTAGAATCGATAGGCTCGATTTACTGAGTAAATGGTAGATTTCATCTTGATCAACCCAGCCCGGCAAAAAAACATGGGGCAGATCACTCGCGGCCTCTCTAACAGATTCGAAGTAGTCTCCATGCCCAGCAATTATAAATTTATACTTATCTGGAGAGAATTGTTTAGCTACCTCGCAAATGATCTCGGGGTTGTTATAGTTACCAAAGGTCCCTACAAACGAAATCGTTTTGCGACCATCATTAAGCATGCATTTAGTTTCCAATGACGATGCCTTATCCCGCATCGGTTTGAATCGCTCAGCACCCAGGTAAAAGACCTTATCTCGATCCGTTCTCTTTCTACCAGAAATATTTAATGCCCATTCGAGCATTGGTTCCATCATTGATAGTAAACCGTCCGCTTGATTGAGTTGCTCCGATAGCATTTTATATTCAGAATAAAATGTCTTCTTTAAGAGTTTTTGTAACTTCGCAGGAGCAAAATCGAAAAAGACATCCGGCCATCGGTCTCTGACATCAATAAAAATAGGGACTTTATTTTTTTTTGCATATAAGAATGCCTGATATGACAAATCGTATGTAGGCATGGAAGCGACTATTAGGTCTGGCACATCAAATGACGAAGCCCTCTGCTCAAAATCTTTAGCTACCAGCCTATGATCATGAAACCGAGCCATCGAGATATTCTTAGAATACCCCTTGCCTTTTAAATAAATCAGTTCACATGAGTCTGAGAGTCCGGGTAAATTCGAATTCTCTTCTATCCATTCTTTCTTTTGATGATCAAAAGCACTCGTAAACCAAGTAACATCCCAACCTTGACGAACAAATTCTTCAGCGACAAGAGAAGTTCTCATTTTACGTACATTTTTAGAAACAGGTAGGGGTTCACCAATCTGAAAAAGCCAGACTCTCACCTTGCTATCCTCTTAGGATCTGTGAAGCTATGGCTTTAGAGGCATCTCCTCCACCATATAACTGACAATCTTCACCACGTTGATTGATTCTACCAATTATACCTTGAACGATTTGATCTTTTGGACTCCTTGGCGATAATAAATAATTCCACCCTGAACTGATCAACTCTAACCACTCAGTTTCATCCCTCAAGGTCACACAAGGCACACGATAAAAATAGGCTTCTTTTTGCACTCCCCCGGAATCCGTAACAATCAACTCAGCTTCAGACTCCAATACAATCATATCTAGATAACCAAGAGGCTCTATAAAATGAATATGCTCGAATTGCCGAGTATCTATTCCAAATTCCTCGATCCGGTTGCGCGTGCGAGGATGAACGGGAAAGACTACATTGGATTTCATTCCGACGGCGTCTATACTCGTTAATAACTTAAAGAGTTGCTCTTTTTCATCTACATTTGAAGGCCTATGGAGTGTCACTAATATATATTTTTTTCTAGACAATCCGAATCGCCCTAGAGTCTCCTCTACACTCTTTATATTTTCTTTAAAATGTAAACTTGAGTCCAACATAACGTCACCAAATTCAAATATCTTTGACTCATCAATTCCTTCATTTATTAGGTTTTTTGAAGCAATCGATGTTGGTGTAAATAGACTATCAGAAATATGGTCAGTTAAGACTCGATTTACTTCCTCTGGCATTTTTTTATTAAAAGACCTTAACCCCGCTTCAATATGAAAAACGGGAATATGTAGTTTCGATGCCACAAGGGCTCCTGCAAGCGTCGAATTTGTGTCTCCGTATACGATACAGCCATCCGGCTTTTTTTCTAAAAAGACTTCCTCAATATCAATGAGCATTCGACCTGTTTGATGACCGTGTCCACCAGAACCCACTGACAATTGAATGTCAGGCATTTTCATATTTAACTCATTAAAAAAGACACCCGACATATTCTGATCATAATGTTGACCAGTGTGCAGACTTAATTCTTCGATTCCAATATTACTGAGTTCTTTAGAAACGACTGTCGACTTTATAAACTGTGGTCTTGCACCAATAACTGTAATCAGGCGCACTGTCCCCCCTTATATGCCAACTCTTTTTGGTAGAATCCCTACTGACTTTGCCCAATTTTTTAACCACATTGTTTTGTCGAGCATTGGCTTATATGTGGGATAGTCCGTTGCATATTTCGGAGGGAGACTCATGATTTCTTCAAACTCTTTCATAGAAAGACCAAGTTTTTTTGTTACGAACACCTTGTCCTCATCAAGCAGTTCTTGCGAGGGGTAACTTGGTTTTTTAAGCTCTTCGAGGGCTTCTTCTCTACTCATTTGCCCCGAGCAAATCAGTGAAGATAAATGTGCCCTTCTTTTATCAACACTAAATTTTTCTGGTAGTATGTATCCCTGATAAAATCGAGTATATACAGACTCATAGTGTTTACCACCATAATATTTCCAATCTAATTCATTCTCGATCGTTTTCATGGCTTCGGCCTTGTCATATTCTATGTAATTAAGAATGCCAATATTCCTAATCTTTTTGAACAGGACAAAATAAAGTCTCTTAGAGAAACTAAAATGTGGGAATCCTTTAAGACTCTTCTTGCTAAAAATTTTGTGAACACTTCGAATGTATTTCCAATCGAAGCAACCATAAGAATAACTAAACGGTAGTACACCTTCAGTATTGTGATTATTACCACTCAATATGTAATTCACTTTGTATTTCAATGCTAAATCTAAAAGTACCGCGACAATGGCATGGTCGGTAGGAATCTCACAGTCCGTAGTCGAAGCTCTAAGAAAGGCTTTTTGAAGTTCACGAAACTGATCCCAATCGAGAACATGGGTATATAAATCGATATCGAGTTTTTTTACGATGTTCTCAATATTTTTCTGTGCAAGTTCAGAATTCCAACCGTTATCTAGGTGAACAGCTAAGGGTCTAAGTCCGAGCTTTTTAACCAAGTAGGCAACGTAAGTACTATCAACTCCCCCACTCAATCCAATAATACAGTCATACTCTTTACCAACACCATCGGCTTTCACATCCGCTACTATTTCTTTAAGTCGTTTCGCGCGATCCTCAGGTGTCTGAGGAAAAGCCTTTGCATCTTCAACAAAGGTGCGACAGTGGTTACATACGCCGTGATTATCAAACTCAATGTCATAATCAGTGGTATCCATTACGCATTGCGTGCAGATCTGATATTTTCTTTTTTTCCAGTCGATTCGTGCCATGACTCCGTATTTAACCAGATTCTAT
>JAUHWN010000215.1 GCA_030424665.1 Bdellovibrionia bacterium
CCACTTCATCTGGGTTTGCTGATCTGGGTCGGCCGGATCAAAATAAGGACCCGCCTCAACCAAAGCTATCTTTAGGCCTGCCTCTGAAAGCACTTTGGTGGCCATACCGCCACCCGCTCCAGAGCCCACAATAATCACATCGTACTGTTTAGAAGATTCAATTATTTGCATCTTTTTGAAAAATATGATTTGAATATAAGCATTTATTGTCCCATCCAAAACTCTGTCTAGGTTTTAACACCTTCTGAATTGGCAATACCTAACCTAAGCAAGAATTTCGTAAGTTAACTTCATGAAAAATTTATTTTTTTTTCTTAGCTGCTTAATAGCACCTTCGATTTTATTTACCCAAGCCATTCAAGATGGGCAAGAAAACCGCAGCGGTAGCAGCGGCATTGAGGGCTATACCCCTTCGGCCGAAAATCTTGAGGCCCGCGCCTGGTTTGAAGAGGCCCGCTTCGGGCTATTTATTCACTGGGGCGTGTATAGTGTGCTTGGAGACGGAGAGTGGGTGATGAATAACCAAAACATCTCCAAAGAGAACTACGAGAAGTTGCCGGCGCTGTTTAATCCGACCGCCTTCGACGCCAGAGCTTGGGTGCAGATGGCCAAAGATGCGGGCATGAAGTACATCACGATCACCTCACGCCACCACGACAGTTTTTCGATGTACGACTCGAAGGTCACCGACTACGATATTATTGACGCCACCCCCTTTAAGAGGGACGTGCTGGCCGAACTGGCCGAGGCCTGCCGAGAGGCCGACATCAAGCTGTTTTTCTACTATTCGCTGCTCGACTGGAACCGAGACGACTACTATCCGCGCGGACGCACCGGAACAGGCATTGCCGGACGCCAACCTGGCGATTGGAACGAATACATCGCCTTCATGAAGGCCCAGCTCACTGAGCTGCTCACGAACTACGGCCCCATAGGCGGAATCTGGTTTGACGGCCACTGGGACCAAATGGGCTGGGACGGCAAAGAATTCTCTGAGCTCAAGGTTGACTGGCAGTACGACAAGCTCTACGGGCTCATCCACGAGCTGCAACCCGCCGCTCTGGTGGGCAACAACCACCACCTCGGAGTCATTCCGGGTGAGGATTTTCAGATGTTTGAAAAAGACCTTCCGGGCCAAAACACCACCGGATGGGCCACATCTGAAGACCAAATCGCCCTTAACCTGCCACTAGAGGTCTGCGAGACCATCAACGGATCTTGGGGCTTTAACCTGCAAGACGAAAACCACAAATCGAACACCGAGCTACTGCACTACCTGATCAAGGCAGCCGGATACGGCAGCAACCTACTGCTCAACGTGGGCCCCATGCCCAACGGACAGATTCAGACCGAGCACCAAGCCTCCCTAGCCGCAATGGGCGACTGGTTGCGCCAATTCGGAACCACCATTTACGGCACCCAAAAAGGCCCACTCAAGCCCACCGACGATTACGCCATCACTCGCAAGGGCAATGTGCTCTACCTGCATGTGCTCAACCCCGACCTGGACAAGATTCACTTCGACACCTTCGATGGAAAGATCTCCTCGGTGAGCTCCTTTGAGTCGGGCAAGCTCTTGGCCCACGAGAAAAACCGTTATGAACTAGATATCGATCTTAAGGAGGTCCCAGTTCATAAAATTGACCGAGTCGTTGTCATAGTCTTGAAATGAGACTTAACTAAGAAGTATTAATACTAACCAACAAAAACATAGAATATGGATTTTAGCTTAACTCGATCACGAATGAATTTGTTCTTGGTTTCAATGCTGTTATCGTTAATGGGTTGTTCATCATTTAACCGAACTACAAATATCACCAACTTAGACTCCTCTCAATGGTACCAGATTGGAGAGGGTTCTTGGACAATTAATGATCAGATAATTACTGGCAGTAGCTTAGAAGGGGAGGCTTATCTAATGAGTCGTAACAAGTATGAGGATTTTTTGCTCACATTAGAGTTTAAACCTGACAGTATAGTAAACTCTGGAATTTACGTTAGATGTTCGGACACTATAGGTTCTGCCGAAGAATGCCATGAAATAAATATTTGGGACAACCATCCTAATCAAGCAAATCGAACGGGTGCTATTGTAAGTAAAAAAGAACCATCACATATTTTGAACACCATTGATAAATGGAATACTTATGAGATAAGATGTTTAGGAGACTCCATATCAGTTATGTTAAACGGAATGTTAGTTTCTAGTTATGGATCATCCCCGAATGTGGAGGGATTTATTGGATTACAAGCAGCGAATAACGGGAAAATCGAATTCAGAAATTTAAGTATAGAACATCTTAAATAATGAACAACTATATGAAATCATGTAAGTCAACCTCTTTAAGCGCCTGCATGGCTTTTTCAACCACCTTGTTGATCTTAATAGTCTCTTGTCAAACAACGCAATCTTATGAAAAGATAGACCCTTCTTTGCCTAACTCTTATGTGGCTCATTTTACCAAAAGAGCACCTCAAATAGATGGAAAAATTGACTCTCTAGAGTGGGGATCTGTCAAATGGAGTGAAGCTTTTGGAGATATTCAATCGGATATTTCTCCAAAATATGAAACAAAATTAAAGATGATTTGGGATTACGATCACCTCTACATTTTAGCCAATCTATACGACGAGCACATATGGGGTAATTTGAAGAGGAGAGACACGGTGATTTTTTATAACAATGATTTTGAGGTATTTATCGATCATAATGGTGATACTCATAACTATGCTGAGTTAGAAGTCAATGCATTAAATACGGTTTGGGATTTGCTTTTAGACAAACCTTATCTAAACGGTGCAAAGGTCGATAATGATTGGAATATAGATGGCTTAGTTTCTAATGTTCATATCGAGGGTACTCTAAATGATTTTAGTGACCTAGATCACTTATGGACTGTTGAAATGGCTATTCCATGGAAATCGTTAGAGCGTATGGAATTCGATGGGTTGGCCCCAGAGGAAAAAGTCTGGAGAATGAATTTTTCAAGAGTACAGTGGCAGTTTGATACTATTAATGGCCATTACAGTAGAAAAAAAGATGGCTTAGGCAATTTTTTAAAGGAGGATAATTGGGTGTGGAGTAAGCAGATTGACATAAACATGCATAAACCTGAATATTGGGGGTTTGTCTTATTTTCTAAAGATTCAACTAAAACAACCTATGAGGTGCCAAAAGATTTTTCAATGGTTAAATGGATGTATGAAAATTTTAGGAAGAAATCATTTCAAGAATCGCTTGAACAAGGGGTTTACAAAACTGGAATGCTTGGTGACGATCTAATAGAATTGAATAATGTGATTATCGAGGGTAAAAGATTTTTAGAATTTACCAGTCCAATTTCAAACATAAAATATTCTGTGGCTGAGGATGGAAAACTATCCATGTCAATGAGCAAAAAAGATTAGTTGTTATAACATACTCAAGATGCCCCAAGCGAAAAATCCCCTGCAGGCCCGGAGCCTGCAGGGGATTTTTCAGTTCAATCGGCTTGCGTATTCGTCGAGGTTTCTCAGTTTCCGCAAGAGCCGTTGGTTGCCGCCAAAATGGCTTGGTACTGTTCTAGGCTGATGTAAGTCGGCACGTAGCTCAGGGCTCGGTTGTTGAGCTGACGAGTAAAGGAGCGCATGTGATTTTCAGATCCGCACTTTAAGTTGCTGTACAAACTTTGTAGTGCTGTGTTGTCGGTATGAGTGGCCTTTTCATCGAGATCTAGAATGTCTAGGTCTTCAATGGTGGCTCCGACAATCAGCGCGTCTTCGACAGAGCGGTCAACTTTGGCGATCAGGTCGCTGTATAATTTGGCCAATTCGGCATTGTTAAATACGCCCATACTCTGAGAAGCACTGTCTTCAACTTGGTAGGCGGTCATAAGATCAAGCACCGCATCGGTATGGGTTTGCTCACTGCCTGCTATGTTGGAGAAAATGCTCACACCGTAACGCTCAAAGGCATAGGTGTAAACGTCGTGGGCCAACTTTTCTTCTTCCCTTAAAAATTGAAGGTCAGCCACTTCAAGCTCGCTCAATTGCTGAGTGCTCAGGGTGGTATCTAGAGTGTCGTCATCGCTGCATCCTGTGAAGAGTGCGGCCAACGGAATAAGCAAAAAAGAAAGGGTTTTCATGGTCTTATGGTTTGCCTAAAGGTACCCTTAGGTCTAAGGCCAGTCTGCAACCTAGGTTGCGCCTAGAGAACTTTAGCTTTTTGTTAATAGTTGTGCGGAGAAACTACTATACGATTACCCATGGTCTTAAGCACTTTGAGCAAAGTATGAAACTGCGGATTTGATCCTTCAGCTAATGCCTTATATAGGTAAATCGCTAAAGGTCGATTTTGACTTTCACCCCCAAATGATCCGAAATCCAGCGTCCGTTGGCGCGCTTTTCACCGAGATGCTCGTAGCTTGTGGGGTTGAGGCCCTGCACAAAGATGTAATCGATGCGGCGGTCGAGTGGGGCGTCGAGCTGGAATCCGCTGAAGGTACCCATCGGGCCCTTGAGTTCAAGCTGGTCGAGCGGATCAATCAGGGCCTCCTTCATACGCACTATGGGGAGCTCTTGCGGCTGGGCGTTGAAATCTCCAGTGACCACTATGGCCGACTCGGGTTTGGTTAGGCGCTTTATTTCATTGATGATCAGTGTGGCCGATTCGGCCCGTGCCTCTTGACCCATGTGATCGAAGTGGGTATTGAAGTGCCAAAATTGGCGCGCGCTAGCGCGCTCTTTCAGCTGGGCGTAGGTGCAGATACGTGGGAGGGCGGCGTCCCATCCGGTCGAGATCTGCTGGGGCGTGTCTGACAGCCAAAAGGTG
>JAUHWN010000061.1 GCA_030424665.1 Bdellovibrionia bacterium
GTTTATAACCCAGGAACATTCCTTTCTGACCGCCGTCTCGGGGACGTCGAATTTTTTACTTCATTGAGTATTCTCCTCCTCGAAGAGGCCGAAAATCGAAATATCACTTTGATAAAGTTGAGCGAGAAAAAAGGCTTTAAAACCAAAGTGAGAAAGTTCTGGCAGTGGATGACATCAAAAACTTACTTCATGGGTGAGCTTTCTAGAATTCTTCTTAATCGCCACCCTGAACTTGGTATCGTTTACTTTTCAATGTACGTCTTCGAGTATGGAGTCATTCTACCAACGTTAACAGCAATGGGTGTTCCCTATATCTATCCAATATTCGCCTCGACCCCCTACATTGAATTGTCCAATGGAGCTCTCGTTCTAATTAAAGAGTTCGCAAATTCGCGAAGAGTTAAAAAACGTCATCGAGTCTCCCAAAGGGAGTTAGAAAGTTATAAGAATAGTTTACACTTTACTGAGCTTAAAAAATCCATAGAAGTGCATTCGATTGAAGTTCTTGGTGATCAAATTGTTTTTCCGGTCTTACGACCTTTTCAATTGGGTGCCGCACGAAAGGTGAGAGAACTCAATTTAGATCGATCTGTTTTGACGACGGATCGTCTCGAAGAAATTCTAAATAATCCAGGTTTGGCGCACAGTATTCGCGAAGTTTCACCAGATCGTCGTGTCTATCAGCGAGTTCTTATTGAGGCAATCTTATCCTATCCGAAAAAGAGAGATGTTTTGCTCGACCAGTTTGACCCCTATGTTCCCGAAGCAGAAAAGCCGGGTCGCGCAGAAGTTTTAAAAATTGAACGCATACTATCGCAACTAACGAGTTTTTCGATGGCCTATACTCCGACAATGGGGTTTAAAATGATAGCCAGTCACAAATATAGACTTCTCTTTTTTAGAGTAAACAAAGTGACTCGCGTACTAGCTAAGGTCATGGCAGACCTCAGAAGCATTCAATACCAAACCATTGGTCAAATGATGGATCCCAATGAAGGTCTGGACATTCAAAAAATCCAAGGCCAAATTAACTTTCATAAAGTCAGGGCTAAGGCCTTGATGGATGAAATCAAAACCTTGGTGAACACCGATGTTGCTCCCATATTCAAGTATCAAAGAAACCAGACTTGTGAGCGCTCTCTCTTGGCTATTTGAAAATCGTCTTGTCATTAGCCGATGTATCTGAAAAAATTGAAAAAATAAAAAATCCAGGGGGCTTTGATGAAATATGTACTCTTATTATCAGTACTTTCTTTAATCCAATTTAGTTTTTTGAATACGGCTAGAGGTAGTCTTGAATTTCAAAATATCAGTTCTCAAGATCTCGATGTCATTAACAAAGATTTTTCTTCAACCTTCTCATACACATCTGTTTCGGGAGCTTCGAGTTTAGGAAGTATTTTCGGAATTGAGGCTGGTGTTGTTGCCGGAGCAGCAATGACAGAAGGAATTGAAGCCCTGGCCAAAGAAGTTGATCCAAGTAATGAACTTTCTTTTTTACCCCATGCTTGGCTCTTAGGTGCGGTGACAGTACCGGGAGGATTCACTATTGAAGCTAATTTTATTCCCGAATTAGATGGCGGAGAAGTTTCTTTTAGTCACTTGGGACTCGGTGCGAAGTGGACCGTAACTGATATGATTCCAATCCCAGCCTTTCCATTAAATTTGTCTGTTAAGGGGTATTTCAGCCAAACAAACCTGTCCTTTAGTCAAACGGACTCAGGTGTAACTGGTGATATTGACTACGAAAACTCAATGTTTGGTTTACTCGCTCAAGGAAGCGTCAGTCTTCTTATAATCGAGCCTTACTTGGGGATTGGGTGGCAGTCGAGCGAAGGTAAGTTGAAAAGTACTTTATCGAATGTATTTGACCCGTCACTAACGACAGGTTCAAGTGCAACTTCAGAAATTGATGGTACGTACTTTCAGGTTGGTATTAACGTAAGCTTGCTTCTATTGAGATTAGGTTTTGAGTATCAGAGTGCCTTTGACGCTGATCGATTTACCGGAAAGCTCTCGTTTAAATTTTAATTGATTGATTCAATTTATTTGATTCAAGCCCAGAAATGAGTGATTCAACTCCGTAATCACTCATTTTTTTATCCTGCCACCGGGGTTGATGACTTTTAGAAATCAACATCTTGTCGACGCCCTCTATAAAGTCTTCTTGGTTGGCTGCAAATTCAGCCAACCAAAGTTCAGCATTCAAAGCTTCTTCTATTTTTAAACCCTGTTTTTTCGACTTCAGATCTTGAGTCCATTTCATTTGTGCATAGGACATAGCCCTTGAACTCGGCGAACTCTTTTTTATTTCGTTGAGCCATGGTGTAAAAAACTCTTCAAAAGAATCATTCTTTGAGTTCCCTTTTTTTAGAAAAAAATCATAGGCTTCTTGGGGAGTCGAGGATTTGTCTAGTGCCATCAGCAAATGTGAAAAGTCTTCGTAAAGTAGGCTTTTCTCTTTTATTTGGTTTTCTATGCACCAAGATTTTATCGAATCGATTTTTTTTGTCTGGCTAAGGTGCTCTTCGCTTTGCAGGAATTCCCTAAGAGCTTCTTTGCTTGAAGGAGAAATTATGTAATCAGCTAAACCATATTGGATGGCATCGCTGGGACTAAACCGATAGCTCGACCATGAAGCAAAGAGCCCAATAGGCCATGGCATCCGACCTAAAAATAAACTGGCGCCCACGTCTGGGAAAAAGCCTATCTTTCCTTCGGGCATTGAAATTGAGGCATTGGGTTCGATGATGCGAATGTCATTTCCAAAGGCGAGTCCCAAACCTCCGCCAAAAACATATCCATTCATCCATACAATGCTCGGTTTAGTTAACTTGTGAACCTTCAAATCCATTTTGTATTCTGATAAAAAATATTCTCTGGCGGCATCTTCTTTACCCTCTTTAAGGTCGAGGGCCACTTGTTTTACGTCGCCACCCGCGCAGAAGGCTCGGTCTGATGCACTCGTTAAAAAGAGGCCTAGGCACTTTGGATCTTCTTCGATGCTGCGAAGTTCAGAGAATATGGTATCGCACATTTCTTGACTGAGAGCATTGAGGGCTTTAGTTCGATTGAGTTGTATCTCAGTCCAATAGAGTTCTTTATTGCCTATCTTTATCTTTTTGATTAAGTCTTGCATGTCTCGGTTGTAATTGATGGAATGACTCGATTCAATGATTAAAACGAACTTTCAGGAGGTCCTATGAATCCATGGCATGACGTATCGATCGGAGATAATAGTCCTCATGTTGTTCCCGCTATTATTGAGGTTCCTAAGGGCTCTAAGAACAAGTACGAGCTTGATAAACCCAGTGGAATGATAAAAGTGGACCGAGTGCTTTTTAGCTCTGTTCACTATCCTGCAAACTATGGTTTCATTCCACAAACCTATTGTGAAGACAACGACCCTCTAGATATTCTCGTTTTAGGCCAAGAGCCGGTCTACCCCATGTCAATTATGGATGCAAAACCCATTGGCGTTATGAAAATGGTTGATCAAGGGGAGGCTGATGACAAAATCATTGCCGTACACCTCCACGATCCGGAGTACACTCATTTTGAGTCTATTTCACAGTTGCCGCCCCATCGCATGCACGAAGTAAAACGTTTTTTTGAAGACTACAAAACTCTCGAGAATAAGACCGTCGAAGTTCACGAATTTCAAGGACCCACCCATGCCGTGAAAATTATTGAAGACTCTATAGCCTTATATAAAAAGAAGTTCAAAAAGAAGAAGTAAGCGCGAGTTTTCAAGTAAGAGAAAGTCTTGAAACTTAGTTCATATTTTAGAAGATGCTTTTAAAGGACTTAGTGTCTAAAAATGAGACATTGGAGTTGATTCGTTTCTTGATAGGTTTGATTTGAATGTGGCATATCTTTGGCTATTAAAACTAGTGGAGGTTTCTATGAAACTATTAAAATTGTTAAGTATTTTATTTTATACAGTACTGTTTAGTCATGCATATGCCCAAGAGTCACTTCCGTCAGACACAGGAATTCTTAAAGCTGACTCTCCTGTAATATCTACGAAGGGGCCAAGCCTTCTCAATCAAATTGAACCGGTTTTTGGTTTAAACTCTTCAAATTTGGCAGTGACAAGTGACGATAATAATCGTACTGGTTTTACCCTTGGTGTTCGCATGCCGGGCTTGAGAATGAAATCTTTCGAGACGGGTTTACTCATAAACCAAAGAGGAGCCCAGGCAAATAATAGCGAACTAGAACCTCTTCAATTGACTTACTTGTCTATTCCAGTCGGTGTTCGATTAGCCTTAACGGGCAACCAAAATCGCGGACTTTATACGCGCATTGAATTGCAACCCTCAATTTTGATTGGACTTGAAGGAGCAACTACGACAGCTACAAACCGTCTCAATCGTGATCAAATTGAAAGCATAGATGCTCTTGGAGTATTAGGTTTGGGCTATCGCATTCAGCAGAAGGCCGGTCGAAGTATATTTCTCGAGCTTGCTTACGAGCGCGGCCTAATGGATCTCAATGGAGATTTTGCTGGTGTTTACTATAACCAGTCGGTGACAACTTCTTTAGGTATTGATCTCTAATTCGCGATTAGTTTTCAGGTGCTCCGTTTCTAATCCAAACTTCAATGAGGCCGAGCTGTGTTTGACTAATCGGCCCACCTGCTCCTCGAGGCATAGCCACTGGATCGCCAGGATCAAAAATTCCTAAGTAAGTCGTAGCGTAGATCGGACTCGTAAATGGGTCCGTTCCATTAACTTGAGCTCTTACACCTGTATAGTTACTCAGATCGACACCCCCAGAAGCTTGGTCAACGTGGCAAGCCGTACAATGTTGAGCGATAATGGGTGCGATATCAGCCGTATAAGTAACATTAGTTGGAGTAGGTGTTGGATTGGGGCCACCGCCGCCGCCTCCACCGCCGCCATCATCTGTACCCATATCGAGACCTTCGATCCAACTTCGAACGGCATTAATATCAGTTTGAGCCCAGGCCCCACCTTCTGAGGAAGGGGGCATAATTTTAGAGTCTGTAGCTTCCATATAGAGAATTATCGGGGAAGTGTCGGGGAGATTTTCGCTGACCCACCCAGCTTTCCAGATGTCTTCACCAGTGAGTGCTTTAAGAGAAGCAGGAAAGTCACCTTGGCCTTTGTGACAGGCTAGACAATCGTTAGTCAACTGAGCTGCGATAAAAGGGTCCAGAGAGCTGGTCGCATTAGGAGGCACAAAAGCGCTCGCTGCCAGGCCCTCTTCACCATCGTGAACGGGAGAACAATTTTGATAAAACATAATTAAAAATAATCCCATAAGGGCGAGGGTTAATTCTCTCAATTCCCTACTCCTAGATACTCAATCAAACCGCTAACAAGATTTAAAAGCTCGTTTGTCACCTTGCTTAGGACGATGGTCCTAATGCTACCCGTTAACTAGAATATCAGACCCTCAGAAAAATTTCTCGACGAAGAACCATAAGTAGCCACCAACGACTCATTTTGGGACGGAAAAAATTATAAACTGTTAGCTGATTAGACAGAGGGTGTGATTTGTGAAAACTATAGTCAGCAGTAGAACTTACCTTACTTTAATAAGTCTCACTTTGATCTTCGTAACGAGCGTTTTGATAATTATTTCGACAGCCGAAACGGCCTCAGCTGAACCGTGGATTGCAAATCGTTTTGCACAAAACTGTGCTGGTTGTCACGCGCCAGGAAGACTCAATAGAAAACCTAAAGACCGTCGTTGTACGCTCTCTTGCCAGGGTTGCCATGTTAATCCCAATGGCGGGGGGTTAAGGAGTCGTTACGGTTATTGGACGCAACAAAGGTGGCTTCGATCATTTTATTCTAAGACCATGTGGAGCGACCGTGGAACAGCGCCGTTTAAGAAACAGAAGTACAAAGTAAAGCCGAGTAAAATTCCAAAATCAAAGCGAAAAGCTGTTAAAAGAATTGTCCTTGATTATGAAAAGGGTCTACCCCATGTCGAAACCAATACCATTGGTGTCGACGAAAAGTACTGGGATCGAAGTGAAAAGCACTATGCAAAAACAGCTCGAACAAAATTCCAAGATCTCTACCGAATTCCTAAAGGTGATCCTCTTCGCGAAGAAAGGATTATGCCAGTTATTGCCGGTGGTGACTTTAGGTTTTTCTATATTCAAAATGATGGCGATTCGATCGCCAATGAAGATGATCCGAGAGCAACCTTATTTTGGCCGATGGCCTTTGATATCGGAGTTAGGGTTCGGCCCATTCGAAAAAACTTACAACTCGTATTTGAGCACCGTTGGATTAATAGTTTGGGTGAGAGTATCGATTACCTCTATACCACTGGAAACTACGGCCGATCTGCCTATGCTCTTGTCGATGAGTTACCCTATAACACCTATGTGATGTATGGTCTTTTTAGGCCTATGTTCGGTAACTACCAGCCCGATCATAAAAGTTTGGCGCAAACTATTTCTGGGCTCAGTTATAATAACTCTTCTTTTAAGGGCTTAAGTATCGGCTCGGCACCCAATGTGCCTTTTGGAAATTTGACCTTAATAATGCCCAATGAAAATGCCGGAGTTATTAGTGCCGCTCGAAGCGAAGGTCTTGTCGCAAATTTAGGATTGCGTTTTGTCACCCTCGGAGCCTCTGCAACTCTATCCTATTGGAGTACTGAGAACGTAGATAGTAACTTGAAAAAAGAGATGTATTCTCTGACTGGTGGTATTCAGTGGAAGAAATTGACATCAAATATTGAATTTTTGCGAGTCAGCCAAGAGTTTGCTCCGGGGGCCAGAGATGCCGGTAACGTCTATACTTTAGAGAACAAGTATCGATTCTGGAGAGAAAATTATGCTGTATTTAATTTTGCTATTTCTAATGTGGCTCGAACTCTAAAGCAGGGGAGTGCCACAGAAATAATGCTTGGAGTGAGATCTTTTTGGCTCAGTGGAATCGAGTCGGAACTTCTTTATATCACAAGAGACGAAGAAGTTGGCGGGACGGATATCAGCGACAACTCCATTCAGTTCCAGGGTCACTTTTACTTTTGATCAAGAAATCTATGGGCGAGGGTGGACTCTCTTTTATTGGCAAAGCCTTCGCGTTTCTCTAAATGAAATCCATTTTTAAGAAGAGCTCGCTTTAGCTTTCCGGTTGCTGCGTAGGTCGAAAGACAGCAGGGGTCTTGAGTGTTGAGCTCAATAAGATCATTGAGAAACTCTTCCGTCCAAAGCTCAGGAGTCGTATTCGAGCTAAAGGCATCGTAAAATATACCATTGAATTTTTCTTGAGGCCGGGCATTTTGATTGAGTGATCCCCGAATAATCAAATCCCCACGATTAAAAATTTTTTTTATTTGGTCGTCAATTTTAGTTGCCGGCAAAGAAAAGTGCTCGCCGGCGCGATCGAGAATGTTTTGGTAAACGGAGTTTAATTCAGTATCTTGGTTTTCCTGGAATCGGCTTTGAAAAGAAGTTCGCAAAAACTCAACCGATTCGTAGGAGAAAATTCTAAGTTGGCAGTTAGGGTTTTGTAGTTCAAAACAGGCGCAGAGAATTTCATTATAACCAAGACCTAAACCAATGCTGAGAACATTGGCCATGCCCTTAAATTCTTTAAGTGCGTCTAAAACGGGTTGGTAAATAAATAGAGTTTCTGTAATAGCACCGTCGCGACTGTGCATGAGTTCACCATAGTCGCCACTTGGACTTTTAAAGCAGAGGCTCGGGGAGCCGTCTCCGGTCACTTGAATTTTATAGTCAATTTGGTTCACGCTCCTAGTGCTAATCGGGGGGCTTTGATCTGTCCAGAGAAAATAGTAAATACATAGAAATTTCAGACATTTACTAAGCTCCTTGGGACCTTAAAAAAGTCCCCCTCTGGGCTGTGAATTGTGTTATAAGGTTCGGATGGAATTTGAGCCAAACAGACAGAATACCGAGCCTGAGGGACTTATCAGAGATTGGGAGGGGAAGCCTTACAATCCGATCTCTCTTTTTTATCGGGGGCTTTTTGGCAGCAAAGTATTCAAGGTGCCTGTGGCTCTTGCCGATGATTGCCCCAATCGTCGTGGCCTTAAGGGGATGGAAACCTGTAATTTCTGTGATGTTCACGGATCTTTTGCCTATCCTGAAAATGCAAATAAAGAATTGAAAGAGCAAATTGATCGCCACATGAAAAAAGTCGGTGAGCGCTGTAACACCGATAAGTTTCTCATCTACTTTCAAGCTTACACGACAACCTTTTTGCAATTGAAACGCTTAAAAGAAGCTTTTGATATTGCATTATCCTATGACAATGTGGTGGGCCTGGTTGTGGGTACGAGACCCGATTGTTTATCTCCGGCGGTTATGCGCACTTGGGAAGAGTATGCCCAGAAAACCTTTGTCGCAGTTGAAGTGGGAGTCCAGAGTTTTGATAATAAGCAACTGGATTGGATGAAAAGAGGGCATGATCGTCAGCAGTCCATTACTGGTTTACATCGAATTAGTGAGAATTGTCCGAGTATTAATTTGGGAGTTCATCTCATGTTCGGCTGGCCGGGAGAGCAAATCGAAGATGTTATCGACGCCGCTAAGATTTGCAATCATCTACCAATTCACAATGTGAAGCTCCATAATTTACACGTTTTGAAAGAAACGCCTTTGGCAGAACTACACGCTCGCGGCGAGTTCGAGGCCTGTAGTTTGGACAATTACTCAGCTTATGTCGGAGCTTTTCTTGGACATTTGCGCCAAGATATTGCAGTTCATCGTCTGGCAGCCCTTGCTTCACGATGGGATGAGCTTGTTGCGCCGGATTGGGCTCGTCATCGCATGCGAAATTTTCAATACATCATTGATTATTTAAACGATCGCGATATCTTTCAGGGGAAGAGTTATGAGGGGCAGGATCTCGAATATCAACGCAAGTTGATCGAAGGTGAGAATATCTCCTACTGGTCCTCTTAGTTAAATTCAAAAATAAATTCTTTAGTAAAGTAGGAGATGGAATGGGCCCTATCTTTGAACCCAAATCTGAATCAGAAATCAGACAACAAATTATCTGGGTTTCTCAGGAATTGCGTAAAAAAAATATGCTGGCCTCAGCCGATGGAAATATTAGTTATAGAATCAGTGATGAGCGAATCCTGATAACTCCGTCAGGTTTACCAAAGTCGTTTATCAAAGAAAAAGATATCGCGGTTATCGATATCAACAATAATATCCTAGAAGGTAAGCCTTCTAGTGAAAGGCTGATGCATTTAGAGGTATACAAGAAAGCGCCACTTGCAAAATCAGTTGTTCACGCCCATCCGCCCAGAAGTATTGCTTGGTCTATTGCATTTCCGGATGCCAAGGAGCTTCCGATTGGAGCAATGTCGGAACTCATTTTGGCTGTGGGGAGTGTTCCTATAGTCAGTTATGCGAGACCGGGTACTGTAGAAATGGGCACCAACCTCCATCATTATCTTCCTGGAAATCGAGTGATGATTCTCGCCCGCCATGGGGCATTGAGTTGGGGTGAAAGCCTTATTGAATCTTTTTGTGGGATGGAACGCCTTGAGCACTCCGTAGAGATATTGTCGGCGGCCCATCAACTTGGAACTATTTCTGAATTAGATGAATCGGAACTCTCCGAGTTAAAGAAATTACGAAAGCAACTAGGGGATAAGACATTATGAAGGAGCTTCTAAGTACGGCGCTCAAACAGACAGCCGATGGAAAGTTATTAGTACTCGATCAGACACAACTCCCAAAAAAAGAGGATTGGATTGAGGCGAAGACGCCTGAAGATATGATTCAAATTATTTACGAGTTAAAGACACGAGGTGCTCCTCTGATTGGAGTGGCCGCTGCTTTGTCATTGGCTCAATTTGTTCGTTCTGGATGCAGCTTTGATGACTTCAAAGGGGCTGCAGAAGCCCTTCGCAAGGCCCGCCCCACGGCTGTGAACCTTATGAATGCCATCGACCGCCTTTTGTCTAAGGCTGAAAGCACTCAATTTAAGTCCGAAGAAGTCATAGCTTTGGCAGAGCAAATCTTTGAAGAAGACGTTAGTCTCTGTGATCGAATGGCTGATTTTGGTGCAGAGTTGGTTCAAGATGGAGAGGCCATACTCACTCATTGTAATACCGGGGGCTTGGCCACAGTAGGTGTTGGAACTGCCCTTGGAGTTATTCAAAGAGCCCATGAGCAGGGTAAAAAAATCCATGTCTTTGTCGACGAAACGCGACCCCTTTTGCAAGGTGGGCGATTGACCACCTGGGAGTTGCAAAAGCTCGGAATACCTTACACCTTGATATGCGATAATATGGCGGCTCACCTCATGCAGTCCGGGCGTGTGCAGAGGGTTTTTGTGGGAGCTGATCGTGTTGCCTGTAATGGTGATTTTGCCAATAAAATTGGAACCTATGCCTTGAGTATTGTTTGTAAGTTTCACGGTGTGCATTTTCACCCAGTGGCACCGGTGACGACTGTCGATTTTGCTTGTAAGACTGGAAAGGACATTCCTATCGAAGAGCGTAAGGCCTTCGAGGTCAGGGGAGTTCGTGGAGCCTTCGGAGAAGTCGAGTGGTCACCGAGCGAGTCTCCCGTATACAACCCTGCCTTTGATGTGACCCCTGTCGGAAATATCAGTTCGTTTGTTTTTGATTCTGGCGTCTATTCGGGTAAGGATATAGAGCAATCTGATTTTGTAGAAAAATTAAAGAAGGGAATTTAGTTATGTGGGCGATTATCGGTGGATCTGGATTTGAAAAGTTTGATGGATTCGTTAAAAAAGAAGAGCTTACTCGAGAAACTCCCTTTGGCCGGTCTTCGAGTGGAATAAAGAAGGTTGAGGTAAAGGGCACGGAATGTCTTTTTCTTCCACGCCATGGTGAATCTCACGAAGACCTTCCAAGTGAAGTTAACTATCGAGCTAATATTTTCGCCCTTAAAAAATATGGAGCAACAAAAATTCTTTCGGTCTCAGCAATTGGAAGTCTGGAAAAAGATTTAAAGCCCGGAGATATGGTCGTTCCCAATCAGTACATTGACCGAACCAAATCGCTTCGAAAAACCACCTTCTGTGGTGATGGTGTCGTTGGTCACGTTTCACTGGCTAAGCCGGTCTCTCCACTTTTTGTAGAGAAGTTACAGAGCCTTGCTAAGAACTTTGATTTTGATTGTCACTTTAATAAGACCTATGTTTGCATTGAAGGTCCTTATTTTTCGACCAAAGCTGAATCCATGAGTTATAAGCAAATGGGTGCTAATATCATCGGTATGACTAACTTTCCTGAATTTGCTCTGGCGAGAGAGGCCGGTTTGACATACCTTCCTTGTTCCTTTGTTACAGACTATGACTGTTGGGATGATAGTATTCCCCATGTAACAGTTGAAGAAGTTCTTCAAGTGATGAGGCAGAATAATGCCAAAGCCTTTCAATTAGCTGAGGCTGTAATCCCTCAAAACTGGGAAGCTGATCCTGCTGATGTTATGGGTGGTTTGAAAACAAGTCTGATGACTCCTATGGAGGCTATCTCCGCAGAAAAGAAAACCTGGTTGAGTACACTTAGAGGTGAATAATGAAGTTATGGGCCAAGGTTTTAGTTGGTTTCATTTCATTCTCTGGGTTTTTTGTAGTCTGTGCGCTTTTTTACAGTTTTTATAGCTCTTCTGGTATCGAAGAAATGAAGTTTCGGACCCAGGCTAAGATTCAGATGAGAGAAGCAAAGGCTGTCCTCTCTGGAATCGTACAAAGGCAGACACTATTTCGTGCTCGACACGGCAGCTACGTTTCCGACCTAAAACTCCTTGGTTATCAACCTAAGCTGCCATTAGTTTATAAATTTGGTTTTGCTGAAGCCTACGATCCACCGGGTTTGCGAAATCGATTTTTGAATGAAGATTACGACCCAAAGAGAAAAGACTCAGATATTCTATTTAAGGGCCAGTACCAGGGGTCAGCAAATTACCCCGAGGTGAGTGTGGCCGATATGGCGCTTTATTTTTGTCCCCGTTGTCACATCGACAATGACTCTTATGTAGCCATAGCTTTCGCTAATTTAGATGAGGATGAAGCTTGGGATGTTTGGATTGTGGATGAAGCCAGAAACTTCACCCACATTTCAAATGATTTAGAGCTTTAAAGTTTTCAAAGCCCCAAAACAACATTATTTTAAAGAGAGAGTTTTGGCTCATAGTCTTCGTCGGCATAGGGAGTGCCATCGGGACCGAGTTCTTCTGTGGGAGCTTGTTCGGCTTTCCCCTGAATCACGGCCTCTACGCGTGGAGCGAAACACTCTTTCCATTCACCTGTACGATTAGCTGTATTGTTTGGATCGTAGAAGAAAAGACGTTTTTCACCAATTTTATCAGTAGTGATTTCGATCGGACCTTCGAAGTACTTGAGGTTTCGGATCAGAGATAGGGTGTTATCCTCATCCAAGTTCCAGGTTCCGAAATCAACTCTAGTCGGATTGACATCAATAGTGCCGTCGGCATTGGCCATATGTTTCTGCATTTGCATGTTTCCATCGGCGTCAAAGTAAACGGCGACTATTGAATCAACCGCGTCGCATCCAGTTTTATCGTCATCGTTCGCATCGCAAGGTAAAGTACACCAAGTTGTTTCGACGAGGGCTTCATTCACGTTAGTAACAGTAACAACGGGATCCGGATTGGGATCAGTGTCGGCAGTCTCGGTCTTTTCGCCATTCCCGCAGGCATTAACGAAAGCTAAGACTCCAATGAGTAGTAGAATAAAAAGATAGGTACGCATCCAAACCTCCCTAATGCAGATATCCCTAAACCAGTCCTATATATTTACAAATTCTATGCCCCGGTCCCTGCCCACTGCCTGCGACTTGAGCTCAGGGTACTTGAAATAATTTCAATGCCGCAGCCCCACAAGGAGTGTCACTTCGCACCTTCCTTTATCCCCCTTGTCCTTCGAAGTTCACCGGTACTTAGCTTTGCTCTGTCTTTTATGAATAGTCCTGCAATTTTGAGTTCCGCAAACCAATCTGACTCAGGGGATTTTCGGTATAGATATATAGGTCTCTCACTCTTATTTTACTCAGAGAGATATAGAATTCTCTCAAACAGTCCTCGGCGTTTAGATTGGCTTAAATTAAATTAGAGTATGCTCGTCCTAAGATTTTTTATCAGGGCCTGCGGAACTCGAAATTCTATATCTCTCTGAGTAAAATAAGACCGAGAGCCATATACCGAAAATCCCCTGTGTCTGATCGGTTGAGGACTGTCTGAAAAATTGCACGGCATTATTCAAAAAGACAGAGCAAAGGGTTCTAAGTACCGGTGAACTTCGAAGGACAAGCGGGAATAAAAAAAGGACTGTGGGTGACACAGTCCTTGGAGTGTTTTGCATGTTAGCGATTGCTACTCGTAGGCATCAAGGGGCAGGCAAGAGCAGTGAAGGTTTTTGTCGCCATAGGCATTGTCCACGCGATTGACTGCTGGCCAGAACTTATGGGTTCTTACCCAGCCAAGAGGGAAAACAGCTTCTTCTTTTGTATAAGCGTGATCCCACTTTGCCACAAGATCTTCAAGGGTATGGGGAGCATTCACAAGGGGATTGTCGTCCTTTGGCCATTCACCTTTTTCGACTTTATCAATTTCAGAGCGAATAGAAATCATGGCTTCCGAAAAGCGATCTAGTTCGGCTTGGGATTCTGACTCCGTAGGTTCAATCATTAGAGTTCCTACAACCGGCCACGACATAGTCGGTGCGTGAAAGCCATAGTCCATCAACCGCTTGGCAATATCATCAACCGAGATTCCTGCAGACGATTTAAAAGATCGAACATCGAGAATGCATTCATGGGCAACACGGCCTTTACTTCCTTTATAGAGAACTGGAAAACTACTCTCAAGGCGACCTGCTAGGTAGTTGGCGTTGAGAATTGCGACTTCAGAAGCTAGTTTCAATCCCTCGGCTCCCATCATGGTCATGTAGGTCCAAGAGATGGGGAGAATTGAGGCCGAACCGAAAGGTGCTGCCGAAATAGCGCCAACACCTGTTTTGGGGCCGGCTAGCTCATTCTGCTCGTGACTCGGAAGGTATGGAGCTAACTCCTTTGTGACACCGATCGGACCGATTCCAGGTCCGCCACCACCATGGGGAATGCAGAAGGTTTTATGCAGATTAAAGTGCATGACGTCCGGACCAAAAGTTCCGGGCTTACACAAACCGATCATGGCATTCGTATTAGCACCGTCCATATAAACACGGCCGCCATTGTCCTTAACCAGTTGGCAAATCTCTCGAACATTTTCCTCAAAAACTCCGTGAGTTGATGGGTAGGTAATCATCAAAGATGAAAGATTCTCTTTGTGTTGTTCTGCCTTGGTTTGTAAGTCTGCGAAATCAATATTCCCTTGGTCATCACAAGCAACGACGACGACTTTCATTCCTGCCATGACAGCAGAAGCAGGGTTGGTTCCATGGGCGGAGCTTGGGATGAGGCAGATATTTCGATGAGCCTGGTTATTAGCTTCGTGAAATTTTCTTATTGCTAAGAGTCCAGCGTACTCACCTTGGGAGCCAGCGTTGGGTTGTAGAGAAACATTAGAGAAACCAGAAACTTCTGCCAACATATGCTCGAGCTCTCGAATCATTTTTAAATAACCTTTAGTTTGGCTATTGGGTGCAAAAGGGTGGATACGTCCAAACTCTGGCCAAGTGACAGGAAGCATCTCAGTCGTAGCATTGAGTTTCATAGTGCAAGATCCGAGTGGAATCATTGAATGAGTCAATGATAGGTCTTTTTGCTGAAGGCGATGGAGGTATCGCAACAATTCAGTTTCTGAGTGGTAGCTATTAAAGACTTCTTGGCTAAGGAAATCCGTTTTTCTCATAAGACTTTTAGGAATTGTCGCAATCTCAAGATCGCTGATATCGGCGAATTCGGGAGTGAGATCGTCCTGACCGGTGAAAATTCGCAGAGTTTTAATAACGTCATCAAGAGTTGTGGTCTCATCGCATGAGATAAATGCGGAAGTACCTTCAAAGAAGTAGTTGTACCTCTGCTTTTCAGCTCTAGCCTTGATTTTACTACTATCTTTTAGGTTTACCACTTTTAAGGTGTCGAAAACCTCTTCTGTTTCAAATTCGAATCCGGCTTTTTTAAGAGTCAAAGCGAGAAGGTCAGTCATGCGCGCGATTCGCATGGAGATCTCTTGGAGTTTTTGTGGGCCGTGGTAGACAGCGTACATGCTCGACATAACGGCGAGGAGAACCTGGGCTGTACAGATGTTACTCGTGGCCTTTTCACGGCGAATATGCTGTTCTCTTGTTTGCAAAGCGAGGCGCAATGCGGGCCGCCCTTGGGTGTCTTTTGAAACCCCAACGATTCTTCCTGGAACTGATCTTTTATGCTTATCCCGAGTCGCGAGAAAAGCCGCATGGGGGCCGCCGTATCCCATGGGAACACCAAATCGTTGTGTGCTGCCAATCACGATATCAGCACCCATTTCGCCTGGAGGTTTTACTAAGCAAAGAGAAGCGATATCGGCTGCAACAATCGCCAAGGCTTCGGCTTTGTGAATGGCTTCAATATTTACCGTGAGATCACGGACATGACCGTTTCTTCCGGGGTTTTGAACCAGACATGCAAAGTAATCGCTTTGTTGGTCAAGATCGTTAATATCGATGAGCGCTACTTCAATATCTAAAGGAAGGGCGCGAGTTTTTAAGACTTCTAGTGTTTGTGGAAAAATATTTTTATCGACTAAAATTTTGCTCTTCGGATTTCTTCTTTGTAAGTGATAGGCGAGAGCCATGGCTTCTGCCGCTGCAGTTCCCTCGTCGAGTAGCGAAGAGTTGCTAATTTCCATCCCTGTTAATTCCATGACCATGGTTTGAAAGTTAAGCATGGCTTCAAGCCGACCTTGAGAGATTTCAGCTTGATAAGGAGTGTAAGCAGTATACCAACCGGGGTTTTCCAAGACATTGCGAAGGATCACCGATGGAGTCAGGGTATCGTAATAGCCCTGCCCTATCATAGAGCGAGCGACAACATTTTCGTTGGCGTAGGATCTGAGTTTTTGCAGAGTTTCTACTTCGCCAAGGCCGGCCTGAAGTTCCATACCCTCGTGACTTCGAATTCCAGCGGGTACGGTTTCACCAATAAGTCCCTCGAGATTCGAGAGCTTCAGAGATTTGAGCATGGCCTCCTGTTCGGTCGGATTGGGGCCAATATGACGATAGACGAATTCTCCTAAGTGGCGCTCTGGTAGCGACTTTGATGGCTTTTCAGACATAGATTTCCTCCAGTTAAGATCTATGTATCATAAAGCAGAAAATCACTCTACAAAATAAGCTCTGGAGGGGGATAAATATGCAGAATTGCGCCCTAATCTTGCTCAGGGTCGATGTTAAATGAGGGGTTGGTTGCGTCGATAATAGAGACCCCAGTGTCGTATTCGATCATAGTATCAAACTTAGCCTGAGTCTGTGGATCGTGGGCGTGGAGACGACGAACAATTTCGTTAGTCTGCCTCAAGCGGTCGACGAGACCTTCGATCATAGAAACGGCCCAAGAGGGGAGTTCGTCTAAAAGCTCTTGGTAAGAATCTTTTGAGACCATGATGGCGCGAACCGGACTCGTTGCTTTGACCGAGGCCGATCGTGGCTGACGATCAATGTGAGCAAATTCTCCAACTGAATTACCAGCACCAGCTCGAGCAAGTATGACTTCGGTTCCGTTGGGCAGAGTCTTGTAGATACTCACCGTACCGTCTTGGATGATGTAGAAATGGAAACTCTCTTCCCCTTCTTTAAAGAGGATGTCACCTTTTTGAAACTCCACCATCTTGAGGCGGTCATCTGCCATCGAAAAACTCCACGTTGATTAGGTTCTGTCAAAGCCTCTTAATTCTAACACTTTTTGCGCTATTTTGACTTTTTTCTTGTTGTTTTCTTTTGAGTCGATAGCTTCTTGGCTTTGCGAGAGCCAGCAGCTGCTTTGGCGGTGGTTTTCTTCTTAGCGGATTTCTTTGTAGTTTTCTTTTTTTGCAGTTTTGTGACCTTCTTCTTTGCCTTGCCGATGGCTTTTTTAGTGGTCTTTTTAGCGGTTTTAGACTTTTTTCGAATCGCTTTGGTGACCTTCTTTTTATTGCTCTTCGCTGTTTTCGTCAGCTTGTTGATCGACTTTAGAGCCTGGCTTTGGGTTTTCTTGACCGACTTGAGAACCGAAGTGACTTCCTTATCAATCTTACTTTGAGTCTGTTGAAGTTGCTTTAGTAGGCCGTCGATTTGTTTTTCCACATAGTGGAGCTGTTCCTTTGCCGAACTTTCAACATTCTTAATTTGATCACGAGCCGATTTTTGGACCTTCGATTCTAGTTCTTTAAACTCCTTAGTCAGGCGCTGAACCTCTTTTGTAATCGAATCGAAGTTAGCAAGTTTCGCCAATTCGGCTTTTATTTTATCAAAACTAAAGTTCCGGGCCATGTAATCCTCCTCATGTCAGGGACAAGCTATCAATTCGAGTGACAAAGTCTCAAGTCTTTTGTTAGTTAATCTTCCTGTATTTATGTCAAAAGAGAGTTTAAATCGGACAAGTTATCTCGAGGAGCATTGGCGTCCTTACCCCCAGGCCCCTGCCGGGGCTATTCTCGTTTCTGAGGCCCTTCTGTTAGGGTCGGGAAGACATATTGTTGTTGGGAGAATTTCTAATAATAACAACAGCTTGCAATACTCTGAAGCAGAAATGTGTTTTGCAGAAGTGATTGATGAGGCGCCAGAGAATAACTTAAAAAGTATGCTTGCCACTCCAGAAAATTGCTTGGTTGAAGGTGATCTGGTTTGCACCCTCATTGAAAGATTCTCTGGATTGAGCCGAAGACTTTCTCCTTTTTACTTACTTGCGCCTTACCGAAACGGGGCTCAAGCTTCGGACAAGCCCAAGGTAAAAACCCTTAAAGACTGGAATTGCTTTTTGGACTTTGTTCGTCAGTTTTTTGAAGAAAATGGTTTTTTAGCCATTGAAACTCCATTTTTAGTTCCCTCGCCGGGGACCGATGCCCAGATTGACGGTTTTGAGGTGAGAGCCTTAGGAGTTAATAAGGGGCAGACCTCATTTTACCTGCCGACGAGTCCAGAGTTTTCACTCAAAAAAGCTTGGGCAATGGACTATCCAAACATATTTGAAATCAAAACCTGTTTTAGGGACGAGAGTATTACGTCCCTTCATCAATTAGAATTTAAAATGTTGGAATGGTACGAGGCCCTCGCTCAATCGGATCACTTAATAGATCGTTTGCAAGCTTTGTTCGACTATTTAAAACGTAAATTGAATCTCGAGTTGAATAGTCAATTTGTGATTAAGACTTGGAAGCAAGTTTTTGCAGATCTTCTCGATTTTGACCTCAAACCAGAAACCTCAATTGAAGAACTAAAAAATCTTGCGACTCAGTTAGAGATTCACTGGAGTGCTTCGGATTCATGGAATGATGTTTTTCACAGGATTCAAATAGAAAAAATAGAACCTCTTTTTAAAAGCCTCAAACAACCTTTGATTGTTAAAAGCTTTCCCCCCAGTCAGAATACATTTTGTCGAATGACGGAAGAAGGATGGGCTGATCGTTTTGAGCTTTATTGGCATGGTGTAGAGCTGGCAAACGCTTTTAATGAGATCAATGACCCTCAAGAACAAATGCAGAGAATGGCGCGCGACCTACAAGAAAAACAAAGAGACAATAAGACTCTCGTTGCCTTTGATCATGAGTTATTAAATTCTTTGTCGCAGGGAATGTGCCCGGGAGCGGGTATCGCCTTGGGCCTGGATCGATTGTTCATGCTATTGTACAAAAAGTCTGACCTGAAAGAATTCAGGCTCTTTCCTCAGAATTAATCCGCTTTTGGATCTGTATTAATGTCTTCTTTGAGTTCTTTACCAACCTTAAAGAATGGTAACTTCTTTTCGGGAACATTAATAACTTCACCCGTTCTAGGGTTTCGTCCTTGGTAAGCATCGTAGGCTTTGTTGGTAAATGACCCAAACCCTCGAATTTCAATTCTGTCATCTCTCATCAGTGCCTCAACCATGGAGTCAAAGATCGTGTTCACTACGGTTTCAGCTTTGACCCGTGTGATATTTGCTTTTTCTGCAATGACATTAATTAGATCTGCTTTGGTCATTTTTAGCCTCTCGTTGGGTAAAAACACTATGGGTGTAAAACTCTCAGCTAGCCCAATTCGTTTCTAAATTATTGAAACTACTTCAATTATAGGGAAAGACTCAAAAAGGTCCATAAAAAAGCTTTAAGTTCCTGAAATTCCTGCTGAAAAGCTGGGATTTAAGGCGTGCGTTAAGACAAAAGCCGGTTACAGACAGCGATCATCTGGTACAAAGCCTCGGGCGTAAATCTCGGTAGTTACAATGATTAGAGTACAACTAAAAATCCACAGAAATGTAAATGCTGAGCTCGAAAAGGTATTTAGAAAAAGCCCTGATATATGAAAGATAATTAAAAAGTGAAATGCAGAATTGAGCATTATACTTTGCCAAGAAAAGATTCTCGGAACGAGCTTCAAAGAAGCCGTAGCTTGGTAAAGGACACTGAAGTTAAATAGAAAATAAAGCACAAAGCCAAAGAGGCCGAAGTTAGAGAGTAGCGTAAGGTAGCTATTTCCCTCAATTCCACTCATTTGAAGTAAATTGAATTGTCCAAACCAAAGGTTATTCTCAATGACCTTTGCCTGTTCGAGGAGAATAATGCGAGTTGATTCGCTTAGGGTGTTTTCGATTTGAACAGCCGATGCCACATGACTCGGCGATAAAAAGAAGAATAAGCTGACTGCGAGTACTGCCATCGCCGAAATTACGAACATACGATGTCGCGAGGCCAACATAAGAACAATCCAAGTAATGCATAGGATGAGCCAAAGTCGAATTTCGGGCCAAAGAAAAACGGAATAACTAAACAGTACCATCAATGACAGGTAGATCGTCTTTTTCTGCCAACTTAAATCATCGCCAGTATTGAAGCACTGGGCGAGAAAAACCAGAAGGGGAATTCCTAAAAGGGAAATCTGCAAGTCGTTGTTTATGAGAAACCACTCGTTCACATCGGCAGTCTTAAACAGTCCAAAGCTGAAGCTCACCCACAAAATAGAGGCCCCTATGATCCAACCGCGTGTAATTCGTCCCATTGATGGGAAGAGATCTAAACTATAGCTGAGGCTATACAAAAAAAGCGGAGTGAAAAGGAGAGTCCAGTGTTGCGAGCTGAGGCTCTGCAAATTGTCGAGGTCCACAATTAGAATAAGGCTATATATTTGCCAGATTCCGAGAAGGACGTCTCCGCCTAATCGAAAAGCTTTAAATTCTCTTTGCTGGGAGGCGAGATCGCAGGTTACATAAACTGCAAAAAAGAAACTGAGTAAAATTAACGAAATCAATAGAGCCCAAGAGTTAAAGAAACTAGCTAGTCCCATGGCAACAAGTATGGAGGGGATTGGGGATCCGAAAAGAGATTTTAGAACTCGTGGTAGCCGCGAAGCTTGATGTTCAAAGTGCTCAGAAGAAAAGAGCCAGCCCATTTTTTGTCGATGTCTTACGCTTGGTGAAATCCAGTTTTGCATGCCAAAATTAAATCAGTGATTGGCTGTGCTTTCAAGAAGAGAGTGTTGAGAAATCGGTAAGTACTTTTTTGAACGCACTAAAATATCGTAGTAAGAGTTAATGGTTTCGTTCACCATTTTTTCGAGATTGTAGAGATTGTTCACTTTCTCCCTAGCTTTCTCTCCTACTTCTCGCACCGGGATTTGGTTAGAAAAAATGTTAATTAAAAGCTCAGAAAGCTCCTGATAGTCTGCGGGTCGAATGAGAAATCCATCAATCGAGTCTTCAACAACCATTGAGATTGCATTGACCTCCGATCCGATGATGGTTTTCTTTAGAGCCATAGCTGCCATCAGACTAGGGTCTAGTCCAGTCGTTCGCGAAGAAAGGTTTACGAAGACATTGGACATTCCGATATAGGCCGGTAAATCTGACTCGGGAACCGCTCCGGTGAGAATAACTTTTGAGCCGAGGGCGAGGGAAAGCATTTCGTACTCAATGTTTTTAAAATAGGGCCCTTGGCCAATGATAATGAGTCTTGCCGATGATTTTTTAATACAAACCTTTTGGAAAGCTCGCATGATATTAATGATCTCGAATTTCTCTGTCATATCAGAAATGGTCACAACGATTTTCGCAGATTCATTGAGTCCCAATTCTTTTCGAAGTTCCTCTGAGCGTTCGGTCGTGTCGAGATCGAGTGGCTCAAGTCCGTAAGGAATTTGATAGGTTTTCAACTCGGGGTAGAGATAGTAGCGCTCCAGAACAATTTGCTGTCTCGGCGTTGTTACGATGATTCCATCGGCAGTTTTAAGGAGTTTTCTATCATGAGCGAGAAATGTACTTAGAAATTTATAGCCCACAGAAATTCCCGTTGAAATCATGTTGGGTAGGCTATCCTGGGCCATTCCCAAAAGTGAGAAGATCTGCGACATTTGCGTACATTCAACGTCGTAAACTATGGCCGTTTTAAATTGTTTTTTATGGGCGCCAATCGTAAACGCGGTTGCATCAAGACCATGAACGATATGAAAGGGTTCTTCTTTGTGCAGCTCTGTAAATTTTCGTAGAAGATTACGGGTGAAGTAGTTGCTGCCGCGATTGGGACGTGGATCCTCTATGAAAACCAATTTGATACCAAGGCCATCAAATCGGGCCATGTTTCCTGGTTTAGTCTCAGTAATGATTGTTACGATGTGGCCCTTTTTGGAAAGTTCTTGAGCAATTGGCCAGAAATAGCTTTGTCTGGCGAATGGGCCGCTTGAAAAAAATCTTCTAGAGACTATGCAAATGTTAAGACGATCAGGTGCCTCATCTCTTTTATTAAAAAACAACTTTACGCGCTCCTAGACGAAAGAAAGTCACAACTGGAACAAAAACAATATTTCGGTCATAATACTATCTGTTTTTCCGTTTATATTCCACAAAAGGTTATTCTCTGGTGCACACAGATAGCATTATCGAATTACGATCGGTAACTAAGGAATTCTCCGGACTAAAGGCTGTCGATCAAATTGATCTCAATATTGCTGATGGTGAAATTTTTGTTCTAGTAGGGGGATCTGGAAGTGGAAAAACAACGACGTTAAAATTATTGAATGGATTGTTGAGACCAGACTCGGGGGATATTCTCTATGAAGGAGAGGCCTTAAAGGATTTAGATATAGTATCTCATAGAAGAAAAATGGGGTATGCCATTCAAGGATCCGGTTTATTCCCGCATATGAGGATTGTCGATAACGTCGGAGTCATCGCTAAGAGAGTCGGTTGGTCAAAGCAAGAAATTATGAGTCGGGCGACCGAACTATTGGAGCTTGTCGATCTCGATCCCAAGGACACTTTGAGAAAATTTCCACATCAACTCAGTGGCGGGCAGCAACAAAGAGTTGGGATCATCAGGGCCCTTTTTCTTTCACCTCGGGTTTTGTTAATGGACGAAGCCTTTGGTGCGTTGGATCCTATTACGAGAAAAGAAATCCAGAAAGAATTTCTTCGGCTGCATAAAAAAATTGGATTTACTTCGGTGATCGTAACCCATGACTTGTCTGAAGCTTTCAAATTGGGTAGTCGTATTTGCCTTATGAACAAAGGGAAGGTCGAGCAAGTGGGGTCACCGAATAGTTTGCTGCTGAAGCCAAAAAGTCAGTACGTGAAGGATTTCGTGACGAGTCACTCTCCAGGTCAGATGCTCGAGGATATCGACCTTTATTCGGTGATTAATACTGATTTGATTCGAGTAGAAAAACAGGGTGACCGATTTCGAGTGTACCACATAGAAGAAGCGAGAGTCCTTAAGGAGAACTCAAATTATAAAGAAGTTATTCA
Source organism: Bdellovibrionia bacterium (assembly GCA_030424665.1). Lineage (GTDB taxonomy): Bacteria > Bdellovibrionota > Bdellovibrionia > Bdellovibrionales > JAGQZY01 > JAUHWN01. The sequence continues at coordinate 22,855 of JAUHWN010000061.1, forward strand.
GTTACACAATGAATACGGTCAGTCTTTGATTTATCTTTGTCATCAAAATGGAAGTCTTGAAAGCGTATTTCAAAAAGGAGACTTCGATGGTGCTCAGAAAGCATTGAAGTTACCACGTCTGTCCTCAACTCAGAATTTTCTAGAGGGCTTAAGAGTCCTCATGGAGAGTCCGTCGGCGCAGATACCTGTGGTCAACGAAGAGGGTGTTTTTAAGGGAGTATTTAGTGAGCACGCCATTACCACACTCTAAAAAAGCAAAAAAAGGGCAATTGGCATTTCGCACTTGCTCTTTTCTTGGATTAATAGCTCTCTGGTTTTTACTCCCCTTCTCAAGTCATGCAAAAACTTATGTGGTCGGCAGTAAAACCTTCACCGAAGGGTTTATTCTTTCTGAAGTGGTAGCTCAGCATCTAGAGGACAATGGTTACGATGTTGACCGCAAGTTTGGTTTACAAGATCGCCTTGCATTTGCATCTCTAGAGAATGGATCGATTGACTTCTATATTGAATATTCAGGTACTCTCGCAAAAGTGGAACTTAAGGCGCAAAAGAATATGAGTTTTGAAGAAGTCGCAAGCGCCATGGCAGAAAAAGAAATTCTATTTTTTGCTCCTCTGGGTTTTTCTAATACCTATGCCTTAGCCGTTCGCAGGCAATTCGCAGAAGAGAATAACCTGAAGACCATTGAAGATTTGCGTGAAAAGAATATTCGAATTAGCTTTTCTAATGGCTTTTCACGAAGGGACGACGCCTATCCCGCAATTCGAAAAACCTACGGACTCAATTTAGAATTTGAAACGATCGAGCATGGATTGACCTACAAGGCCTTAACAGCCAAGGCCACGGACATGACCGATGTCTATTCGACCGACGCGAAAATTAAAAAGTATGACCTAGTTTTGCTCGAAGACACCAAAGGAGTTTTTCCGTCCTATGAAGCTGCAATTTTGGCCCCGCTCAATCTTGACCCTAAAGTTAAGACCCTGCTAGAAGAACTCTCAGGAAAAATCGACGATCAGTTGATGACCGAAATTAATGGGTGGGTAGAGTTTGAAGGTCTTAGTTTCTGTGAATTCCGGGCGTTGGGTTAATATATTTATTGCGCCGCCAATGGCGTCACTGCCGAAAGAGACAGAGCCATTCCCACGGGCGATTTCCACTCTCTCCACCAGAAGCGGATCGATGGTATTAAGGTACTGGTTCGGCCCCGACCTGAAGGTGGCATTATTGAGCCGGATACCATCGACCAGAAGTAACGTTTGTTGTCCGGTGAGCCCTCTGATAAAGGGCGAGCCCCCACCATGATTGGTTTTTTGCACAAACACTCCTGATTTACCGAAAAGGATTTCCGGCGTCGAGCGATAGTTCTGCGCCAGCGTGACGATATCGGCCGACGGGCGGAATTCCTTCGGAAAGTCGAGGATGTTGCGGACGGTG